>JBBSTP010000045.1:0-12216 GCA_038235795.1 Lysobacterales bacterium
CTGCGGCGCAGCATCTCTTGATCCAGCTCCAGATCGAAACTTCGCACCGCCAGAGTAACTTCGCGCCACATCGCAAAACTGGCTGCGAGCAGGAACAGCACCCCGAGCACGGCCATGATCGTGGGTACCGCGCCGAGCCGGAAACCCAGCACGGCGTCCGTGGCCAATGTCAGGCTGGTGCCGACAAAGCTGGCGACAGCGCCGTACAGCAGGCGGCAAGCACGCAGCACCAGGTGCGCGCGTTGCCGATGGCGAAGAATCTGGTCGTCACGCTCGGCGCGATCCGGCGCATCGCGGTCCCACGCGATGATGAGGCTGCGCAGGCGGTCAACGACGCGTGCCAACCGAGTGTTCGCGGAGGCCAGCAAGGCCGCGGTCGCCGTCAGGAAGAAGGCCGGCGCCAGCATCGCGGTGAGGATGGCGTAATGGCCCATCGAAGTCATTGCGCTTGCCGTGTTCTGCAACATGCGGGTTTCCCGGGTCGAGCCGGTATCATGCCCGTACCCCACCACGCTTGCGAGCGCATGGCCAACGACAACCCCAACGAACGCCTGATCTGGATCGACCTGGAGATGACCGGGCTGGATACAGACCGGGACGGCATCCTGGAGATCGCCACCATCGTTACCGACGGCCAGCTCAATTGGTTGGCGGACGGCCCCGACCTGGCTGTCGCACATCCATTGGCGACGCTGGATGCGATGGACGACTGGAATCGCGACCAGCACGGCAAGTCCGGGTTGTGGGCGCGGGTGCTGGGGCAGGGCGTTCCGCTGGCGGAAGCCGAGGCGCGCACGCTTGCGTTCCTTCACAGGTGGGTGCCGGCCAACGCATCGCCGATGTGCGGCAACTCGATCTGCCAGGATCGACGCTTCATGCATCGGCTGATGCCCTCGCTGGAGGCGCACTTCCACTATCGCAACCTGGACGTCAGCACGCTCAAGGAACTGGCCCGGCGCTGGGCGCCGACGGTGTTGTCGGGATTCAACAAGGAATCCGCGCACACTGCGCTTAGCGATGTACGCGATTCGATCGACGAGTTGCGCCACTACCGCCGGTTCATGGGCACGTTGGCGGGTCTGCCATCGACCTGAGGTAAACTGCTTGTGCTAGCCAGAGATTTCGGAAGAAGACTTGGCCAAATCACCGTCGTCGGCGACGCCGCGCAACAGCAGTTCCGCGATGGGCCGGCCGTCGGCGTCGCGATGATAGACATGCAGGTCGCGCTGCGGGTAGGGAATGTTGAGGCCGTGCTCGATCAACTTGTTGCGGACCGCCTCGATCACCCGGCTTCGGGTTTCCACGAAATCCGCAGTGTTCGAAAACGCCTGCAACACCAGCTCGACGCTGCTTTCGCCTAGGTTGACCACGCGGACGACAGGTTCGGGATTGGCTAATACCAATGGCTCGTCGCTTGCGATCTGCAGCAGCACCTCGCGCGCCTTCTGCAAGTCATCGTCGTAGCCGACCCCGACGGACACGTCGATGCGCCGTTGTGGCAACGCCGAATGGTTGATGATCGGGGCGGTGGTGATCTCGCTGTTGGGCAGGATGATCACGCGGTGATCGAAGGCGCGCAGCCGGGTCTGGAATACCTTGATCTCCAGCACCGTGCCTTCCTGGCCGGCAGCGATGACGTGGTCGCCGGCACGGAACGGCCTCAGCACGATCAACATCACCCCCGAGGCGATGTTGGACAGCGAATCCTTGAGTGCCAGGCCGACCGCTAGACCGGCGGCACCGAGGACCGCGAACATGGAGGTAGTCGGTATGCCCAGCGCGGTCAGCGCGGTCATCAGCACCAGCACCAGCATCACCGCATAGCCGATGTTGCGCAGGAAGCCGCCGAGGGTGCCATCGACGCCGGCCCGCCCCATCATCCGGTCCAGGCCGGTAGCCAGCCGCCGCGACATCCAGCGCCCGACCAAGAAGATCACCACTGCGGCGAGCAGCTTCAGGCCCCAGGTTTCCAGCAGGTTCAACCAGTCGATACCGCGGACATCATCAATCAGGTTGGCGGCCTCCGCGTGTGCGCGAATGCGTGGTGGGAAGTGGGGGGTCGACATCACCAGCATGCAGGCTCCTGAAGACAAGCACGCCCCGGGTAGGGGCCTGCATCAAAACCGGGCGTCACGGTAGCGACCCGTGCATTAAGAGGCGAAGACCGGGCGTGCCTCAGCTGACCTTGGATTTGGCCAGTGCAAGCCAGGTATCGACCACCGTGTCAGGGTTGAGCGACACCGATTCGATGCCTTGCTCCATCAGCCACAGCGCGAGGTCCGGATGATCGCTCGGTCCCTGGCCGCAGATGCCGATGTACTTGCCTTTGGCGCGTGCAGCCTTGATCGCCATCGACAGCAACTTCTTTACCGCCGGGTCGCGCTCGTCGAACAGATCCGCGACGATCGCCGAATCGCGGTCCAGGCCCAGGGTGAGCTGGGTCATGTCGTTGGAGCCGATCGAGAAGCCGTCGAAGATCTCGAGGAATTCGTCGGCCATCAACGCGTTGGAGGGTAGCTCGCACATCATGATGATCTTCAGGCCGCCGCCGTCACCGGAGACGTCGCCCTGGACGAGGCCATTCTCGCGCAGCACCTCGATCACCTTGCGAGCTTCGTCGAGCGTGCGCACGAATGGGATCATCACCCACAGGTTGTCCAGGCCCATGTCCTCGCGCACGCGTTTGACCGCCTGGCATTCCAGTGCGAACGCATCGCGGAACGACGGGTCGATGTAGCGGCTGGCGCCACGGAAGCCGATCATCGGGTTTTCTTCATGCGGCTCGTAACGCGCGCCGCCGATCAGGTTGGCGTATTCGTTCGACTTGAAGTCGCTCAATCGCACGATGACGGGTTTGGGCGCGACCGATGCAGTGATCGTGGCGATGCCTTCGGCCAGCCGGTCCACGTAGAACTCGACCGGTCCGGCATAGCCCGCGATGCGTTCATCGATCTTGGCCTTGGTCGCGGCATCCTGCAGCTGGTAGTCCAGCAGTGCCTTGGGATGCACGCCGATATGGCTGGCGATGATCATCTCAAGGCGGGCCAGACCGATGCCCGCATTCGGCAGCATGCCGAAGTCGAACGCACGGTCCGGGTTACCCACGTTCATCATGATCTTCATCGGTGCCGGCGGCATGTTGCCCAGGTCCGTCGTCGTGCGCTCGAAGGGCAGGGCGCCCGCGTAGATGAAACCGGTGTCGCCTTCGGCGCAACTCACGGTGATGACATCGCCGTCCTTGATCCGGTCCAGCGCATCGCTGGTGCCGACCACGGCCGGAACGCCGAGCTCACGGGCGATGATTGCGGCATGGCAGGTGCGACCGCCACGGTTGGTGACGATGGCGGCGGAGCGCTTCATCACCGGCTCCCAGTCGGGGTCGGTCATGTCGGCCACCAGCACGTCGCCGGGCTGCACGCGTGCCATGTCCTCGAGTGTGCGCACCACGCGGGCAATGCCGCTGCCGATCTTGCTGCCGATCGCTCGTCCCTCGGCGAGCACGTCACCGCGTTCGCCCAGGCTGTAACGCTCGATCTGGGTCGCATGCGCGCGCGATTTCACCGTCTCCGGGCGCGCCTGCAGGATGAAGAGCTTGCCGCTGACGCCGTCCTTGCCCCATTCGATGTCCATCGGCCGGCCATAGTGCTGCTCGATGGTCAAGGCCTGCCGTGACAGTTCCTGCACGTCGGCATCGCTGATCGAGAATTGTTTTTGCAATTCCGCAGGCGTGGGCTCGGTGCGCACGCGCTCACCGGGCACATCGGAATACACCATGCGCAACTGCTTGCTGCCCAGCGAGCGACGCAGGATCGCCGGTTTTCCGGCGCGCAGCGTGGGTTTGTAGACGTAGAACTCATCCGGGTTCACCGCGCCCTGCACGACCATTTCGCCCAGACCATAGCTGGCGGTGACGAAGACCACGTCGCGGAAACCGGATTCGGTGTCCAGGGTGAACAGCACGCCGGACGAACCGCAGTCCGAACGCACCATCAATTGCACGCCTGAGGACAGGAACACGTCTTCGTGGGCGAACCCGTGGTGCACGCGGTAGGCAATGGCGCGGTCGTTGTACAGGCTGGCGAACACTTCCTTGACCTTGCGCACCACGTCATCGGCGCCGGTGACGTTGAGGAAGGTCTCCTGCTGGCCGGCGAAGCTGGCATCCGGCAGGTCTTCGGCCGTGGCCGAGGAACGCACCGCGACGGCGACGTCGCCACCGCCGTTCTCGGCGCACAAGGTCGCGTAGGCACTGCGGATGTCGGCGTCGAGTTCCGGCTGCAGCGGAGCATCCATTACCCAGCCGCGCACCAGCGCACCGGCCGCGGTCAGCGCGGGCACATCCTCGACATCGACCGTGGCCAGCTTGTCGTAGATCCGCGCGTGCAGGTCGTTGTGGGCGATGAAGGCCTGGAAGGCATCTGCGCTGGTGGCGAAACCGCCAGGTACCGACACGCCGAGGCTCGACAGTTCGCCGATCATCTCGCCGAGCGATGAATTCTTGCCGCCGACCTGGGCCAGGTCGGACAGGCGCAAGTCGTGCAACCACAGGACGTTCTTGATCAAGGCGGGGGCGCTCAAGGCATGCTCCGGTGCGGGGAAGGCGGCGCAGGTGCGCCCAAACCGGTATTTTACAACGGTCGTCCATGAAGACCGATACGATCATCCCGATGACCGACATCCGCCCCGTGTTTTACGTCTCCGATGGCACCGGCATCACCGCTGAAACCATCGGCCACAGCCTGCTGACGCAGTTTTCCGGCCACCGATTCAAGACCGATCGCCTGCCGTTCGTGGACACGCCCGACAAGGCGCGCGAGGCCGCGCGCAAGATCCGGGCAGCAGGCGAGGCCGCGGCGGTCCGTCCGATTGTGGTGAATTCCGGTATCGATCCGGAATTGAACGCGCTACTCGCCGCCAGCGGCGCCCTGATGCTGGACGTGTTCGCGCCCTTCCTCGCGCCGCTTGAAGAAGAGCTCGGCGCGCTGCGCCAGTTGCGCGTCGGGCAGGCGCACGGGATCGTGGATTTCGATGCCTACCATCGCCGCATCAACGCGATGAACTACGCGCTCACCCACGACGACGGCATGAGCGTTGATTATGTCGAGGCCGACCTGATCCTGGTGGCGGTGTCGCGCGCGGGCAAGACCCCGACCTGCGTGTACCTGGCGCTGCATCACGGCGTGCGCGCGGCCAACTACCCGTTGACCGAGGAAGACCTGGAAGTCGAGCGCCTGCCGGCCAAACTGCGCGCGCACCGCAGCAAACTCTTCGGGCTCACCATCGACCCGATCCGCTTGCAGCAGATCCGCCAGGAACGCCGGCCCAATTCCAGGTATTCGCAGCTGGATACCTGCAAGCGCGAAGTGGCACAGGCCGAGGTGATGCTCAAGCGCGAGGGCGTGGAATTGCTGAGCACCACGAACGCCTCGATCGAGGAGATCTCAAGCCGGGTGCTCGAACACCTGGGCATCAATCGCGAGATGTTCTGAGCAAACCGTTGCCACAGTGCGCTGCGTTAAGATCCGGATGGCATGATCAAGGCTGTTTTGCGCGTGCCTGTACGGGCAACGTAGCGGGTGGATTAATCCAATCTCATCACCGGAGATAGAAGATGCAGCGTCGCACATTGGTTTGGTTGATCTCGGTGGCAATCACCTGCAGCGCGCTGGCGCAAGCGGCTACGCCCGCATCCGGCAAGGATGATGCGGCACTGGCGGCGCGCGTCGCCAAAGTCTTGGCGAATACGCCGTTGATAGACGGCCACAACGACTTGCCCTGGGAGTTGCGTGCGCGTCGCGACGTCGACCTGCGCCTGGACCACGCCGCCAAACAGAAGGCTGAGGACGGTCAGACGCCGCTGATGACAGACATCCCGCGAATGCGCGCAGGCGGCATGGGCGGCCAGTTCTGGTCGGTGTGGATCCCGGCATCGGCGACCGGACCCGCTGCGGTGCAGATGACCCTGGAAGAAATCGACATCGTGCGAATGATGGTGGCGCGCTATCCCGAGGCGTTCGAGATGGCGTATACCGCCGACGACATCGAGCGCATCCATCACGAGGGCCGCATCGCCTCGCTGATCGGCATCGAAGGCGGCCACCAGATCAATGATTCGATGGCGGTCCTGCGCCAGATGTACGTGCTCGGCGCGCGCTACATGACCCTGACCCACACCCTCAACACCAACTGGGCCGACTCTGCGACTGCAGATCCGGTGCACCACGGCCTGACTCCGTTCGGCAAGACGGTCGTCGGCGAGATGAACCGGCTCGGCATGCTGGTCGACCTCAGCCATGTCTCGCCCGAGGCAATGCGCCAGGCAATCGCTGCCAGTGCAGCGCCAGTGATGTTTTCGCATTCCAACACACGTGCGCTGATCGACCATCCGCGCGGCGTGCCCGACGACGTGTTGCGACTTGTCGCGAAGAACCACGGAATAGTGATGGTGAATTTCTACCCTGGCTATGTGTCTGCGGCGAATGCCCGCTGGGCTGCGGATCGGGCAGCAGAGGTGTCGCGATTCAATGCGCCACCCTATGGCGGCCTGTATATCGGCCAGCCCGAGCGCGCCAAGGCGGCGCTTGCCGAATGGGAAAAGCGCCATCCCGCGCCGCTTGTGACGTTGGGCATGGTTGTCGACCATATCGAGCACATACGCAAGGTGGCCGGTATCGGCAGCATCGGTCTTGGTTCGGACTTCGATGGCATCCCGACCACCCCGGTCGGTCTTGATGCGGTCGACAAGTATCCGGCGCTGCTGATCGAGCTGGCGCGCCGTGGCTGGACCGATGCCGAACTCGCCGCGGTGGCAGGCGGCAACATGCTGCGGGTGATGCGCGAGGCAGAGGACGTCGCCAAGCGTTTGCAGGCGACCGAGCAGCCATCGATGCGCACGATCGATGGCAAGCCGCTGGCGACTGAATAAGGGGCCAGGCACCCTTTGATCTTTAATCTTGCATCTGGAATTTTCAGGCTGGATGGCAGGCCCGGTGCGAAACCGGGATCTTCTGCTTGATGACGGCGAGAACTGGATCGAGCGCACGCTCAGACGACCAAATTAGGCCCGGGACCGACATTCGTCAATCCTGCCGAAATCGTGATGGCGCGTGTAGGATCAGTCCATGAGTCATGTCCTTGCCCGCCGCGTTGCACTGCCCAGGATCAGCCGTTTCGGTTGGCTGATGGGCCTGTACGCGGAGAACCATGTGCGCCTGCAGCGCCTGTTCGAACCGGCCGACCTTGCCTGCGCTGCGTATATATCCAGCATCGGCGATGGACTGGACCTGCAGCTGGAGGTGATCCAGCGCCATGCCTATACGGTGGAGCTGCGGATGAGCTATGGCCTGATCGATGCGCAGACCGGCCTGCGCGATCCGTCGGCAAACCTGCGCATGTACTCGGACGCGCGCCAGGTCGAGGCAACTCATTGCTATGCCGGGCGCCGCTGGCAAGACGTGATCGGTATGTACCCGCCGCCCAAGCGGATCCTCGACCATCGCCTGCGCATGAACACTTTCCTGGGCAAGTGGTTGGAGTACCTGGGAGAGCAGGGACACGGAGTGGCCACTCTGCGGCCGTATCGCCCGGACGCTGACGTTGCCTGAAATCAGAAAATGATAAAGGCCGGTTGAAGCTGGCCCGATCCAATGATTTGCTGGCGTCCCCGCGGGAATTCAGCGGCGTATCGAACGCTCTGGCTGCCGTGGAGACGAGTGGGTCAATCGATGGATCGCGTCAGGCGTTGTCGCCTGAAAAAGCATGATCCTCAATCGATGGTGGATCGCGTGCATCCAGGAGGTACTCGATCAAATCCCGTCGCTGCGGCTTGCGCTCATTGAGCACCACGCTGATGTCGCCGGTGACTTCCAGTATCGCCACTTCCACTTGCTCGAGCGCAACAGCTCCCTCCCGCCGCAGGGTGGCATAGAGCTCGCGCGTGGTCACACGTTCCCGACGCATCGTTTCCACCAGAATCTCGCCGTCGCGCAAGAGGATGCAGGGGCGTGATTCGAGATAATCCCGCACGGCCCTGGAGCGGTTGGCGACCTTTTCGATGACAATCGTCAGAAACGTCACGCCCATCAACACCGTAGCCGCATAGCCAATTGCGATCGACGGATAGAGCATGACGTCGCCAGCCGCCGAGCCAAGCGCAATCATCAGCATCTGCTGCATTGGGCTGAGGTTCTGCTGGCCTCGCTTGCCCAGCAAGCGGACCACGATCAGGAGCAGCGCGACCAGCATCAGGATGCGGAGCGCAATCTCCACGAAGTAAGTTGGAGGCGCCAGGCCGATCAGTATGCGCTGCCAGTCCAGGGGTGTGAAATCAGTTTCCATGTTCCTGCCGTCCAACGGGATTGAGAGGAAGTGGTTAGCGTGGTCGCATCACGATACGTCGGTGGCGAGAAGAGGCCGGCAGCCCCCTCATGATGGTGCGTGTCCCAGGCGAGTGGAGGGGCATGAAAGCCACGACGGATAATACTAATTCGTAGGCGATTTGCGAATCCGTGAAGAACAATGACTGCGGCCACTCGTACACATGCCCTACACCGGAGTCGAGTGAAAGTTGACCTCAAATCACTCAAAGAGGTGGCGCCATGGCGAAGGACATTCTCAAGACTTTGAAAGCAGAACACGGTGCGTTGCGCGCCTTGTTTGCCGACATGGAAAAAACCACCGATCGCGGCGTCAAGACACGATCGGATCTGCTCTCCCGGATCGAGGCTGCGCTGATTCCACATGCGAAATGGGAAGAGAAAGTCTTCTACCCGGCGTTCAAGGAACGAGCGGACCGGGACGGTTTGAAGACCCATGCGGAAGCACTGGCTGAACATCATGCGGTCGAAAACAGCGTGATCCCGGAAGTACACGCAGCGGATCCGGGTACGCCGGAGTTTGCCGGACGCGCCAAGGTGTTTGGTGAGTTGATTGACCACCATGCGAAAGAAGAAGAAAAAACCATGTTCAAGATGGCTCGAGAGATGTTTTCCTCTGAGGAGCTCGCGCAGTTCGACGAGCAATACGACGCCTGGAAAAACTCCGACGATGCCAGAATCTGATGGCGGGCGAGAAAGCGAAGGCGAGTATCAAGGGTGCGATGAAGGCATTGGTGGGTTGATTCATCGCGCGCGCGGGCTAACTCCGCGGACGTCGAAAAAGAAAACGGGCCGCATCTCTGCGCCCCGCAAACTATTGATATTCCAGCGTATTTGCTGGCGTCCCCAGGGGGATTCGAACCCCCGTGTCCACCGTGAAAGGGTGGTGTCCTAGGCCTCTAGACGATGGGGACGAGGCGCAAAACCTTGTAACAACTTTCCGGCGATGTGGTGGAGCCAGACGGGATCGAACCGTCGACCTCCTGCATGCCATGCAGGCGCTCTCCCAGCTGAGCTATGGCCCCACGATGTGGAGCCGCGCATGATAACGGGTGGTGTAAATCTCCGTCAAGCGCCGCGGCGGATTGCCTGAAGCTCCGACAGCGCATCCGCGCAATATGCTGTCTCATTCAGGATTTGCCTACCCGGTGATATGGCTTGCGCCGATGGTCTGTCATGACGGCTGGTGGAATGCTGCTGATGAATCCATCGTGGCGGGGAAGGCAGACATGAACGGCTTGCAATCCGTGTTGGCGGCGGCCTTGCTCAGTGGCAATCTGCATGCGCAGGTGCTGCACCGATGTGTGGCAGAAAGCGGCGCAGTGTCCTGGCAATCGGCAACCTGCGCCGTAGGCACCCGCAACGTGCGTAGTCTTGCTTTTACGCCCGAGTCGCCCTCGCAGTCCGACGCGCCCAGGCCACGCTCAGCGCATGCGACAGGCAAATCATGGGCTGCAGCGGGCCACGCGCCCCTGGCGCGTTCGCGTCGCACTGAACCCGATGCCTGTGAGCGTGCCCGCCAGCGAAGTGCAGCGACCCTCGAGCGTGTCGGCTTGAAGAGAAATTACGACCTGCTGAGCAAGCTGGATGCAGACGTCTGGCGGGCCTGTCGCTAAGCACTCATGGCCTAGGCTCGCTTATGGCGCAGGTTCGCTCATGGCGCAGGCTCGGGCCACTGCTGTGGCACCTTGCGCAGTTTTTCGAGGGAGTAGCCAAGCATCTTGAGCTTCGCGAGTGCGGCCTGGTAGTCCTTGTCGCTGATCGTCGGTGTGCGCGCCATCACCCACGCATAGTCGCGCTTGCTGCGCCCGATGATCGTCTGCGAATAATCGTCGTTGAGACCCACGATCACGTATTCCGCCTTGATCGGCCATAACACCTGCATGTCCCAGACTGCATTGCGAGTGCCCGGGATGACACGGCCAACCGGATGCATGACCTTCACCGGCGCATCGAAGCTGCCCTTTCGGAAGCGGAACGTGGTCTTGATCTCGCCATTACCCTTGAGTTCGTAAGTCTCGATAGCGTTGTAGGCCTCGCGTTCGGGATACGAGGGAATATTGGCGATCACGTACCACTCGCCCATGAAACGCTGCAGGTCGACGTTGTCGACAGGCGGAATTGTCGGCGGCGTGTGCGCGCAACCGGCGGCAAACATCGAGGCGATCAATGCGGACAGCATGCCCTTGCGCGCGTTTGTCATTTCAGTGCTCCTTGCGGAAACGATAGTGGCTGACCAGCCATTCGCGGCCTTGGTCATAGCCGAAGAGTTCCGCGCAGGCCATCCAGAACATCCGCCAGCGCTGGAACCACAGTCCCGCAGCGTCACCATAGGCTTCGCGCAACACCGGCATCACCACTTCTCGGTGCTTGTCTTGCTCGGCAAGCCAATGATCGGCGGTCCGCTGGTAATGGGTGCCGTCCACCAGCCAGCGCTGCTCGATCCGCAGGTGCTTCTGGAACCACAGCAGGGTGTCGGACGATGGCATCAATCCACCGGTGAAGAAGTGCCGCCCCATCCAGTTGTCTTCGCCTTCGGCCTCGAACGGATACAGCAGGGTCTTGTGGCAGAAGATGTGGACGAACAAGGCGCCACCGGGCCGTAGCCACTGGCTGATCCGGGCGAGCAGGGTGTCGTAGTTGCGCATGTGCTCGAACATCTCGATCGAGACGCAGCGGTCGAACTGGCTGGCATCCAGCTCAAGCTGGTTGACGTCGCAGGTGATGACACGAACGTTGCCGAAACCTCGTTCACCGCAGCGCGCCTCGATGAACTCACGTTGCGGGCGCGAATTGGACACCGCGGTGATGTTCGAGTTCGGATAGTGCTCGGCCATCCACAGCGTCAGCGAACCCCATCCGCAGCCAAGTTCGAGCACCTGCTGTCCATCCACCAGGTCGGCACGCTCGCCATACAGCTTGAGCATCGCCACTTCGGCTTCGGCCAGGGTTTCATTGCCGGTCGGGTAATAGCACGACGAATATTTCAGTCGCGGGCCCAGGCAGTTCTGGAAGAACGCAGGCGGCAGCTCGTAATGCTGGCGGTTGGCCGCATCGGTGTGGATCGCGACCGGGCTTTCGCGCAGCGTTGCGATTTGCTGCTGGAAACGCAGGCTGATGGCGTCCGGTCCGCCCGCGGATTCGTCATCCCGGCGCTGCACGCACATGCGGCGGATGCCGGCGCGCAGCAAGGCGTCCGGCATCAATCCGCGTTCGGCGAGGCCGAGCAAGCCGTGCGCGGCATTGTCACTGTCGAGCTCCAGGGTATCGGCGAGCGTATTCATGATGGTTTCCTTCCCGGTGTTATGGCGGGGGTTTTGATGGGGGATTTCGGGAACCAGGGGAACAACATCGGGGTCGTTTGCTGGTATTGGCGATAGTCGTCGCCGCGGGTGCGCAATGCCTGCGCTTCGGTGTAGGGAACGCCACTGACCCAGCGCAGGAACACGAACATCACGACCGGTCCGGTCCAGGCCAACCACCAGATCGGGGATCCAACCGCCAGGCAGACGTAGGCAAACCAATGCAACCATTCAAAGAAATAATTCGGATGACGCGAATAGCGCCATAGGCCATCGCGGCAGGTACGGCCCTTGTTGGCCCGGTTTGCCCGGAAGCGCGCAAGCTGGCGATCTGCAATGGCTTCGCCGAGCACACTTAAAAACCAGAAACCGATGGCTGAGATGATCCACGGCGTGACTGCTGCCACGGGGTTGCGTGCCACCGCGACGAAGGGCAGGGCGAAGAAGACGATCAGCAGGGCCTGGAACTGGAAAAACGCGAACCATTTGCGCTCATCCTGTCCAAAGCTCTTGCGCAGATGGGCGTAACGGCCATCTTC
>JBBSTP010000046.1:0-12088 GCA_038235795.1 Lysobacterales bacterium
GGCAGGCGTTCGTCGTCGACCATGATCAGCGCGCCGTCGCGTTCCACCACCGGGCGCTCGGCGGCCAGGTACAGCGAAGGCACCGGGATGTGTTCGCGATAGATATAGAGCCATACATCGAGCTCGGTCCAGTTGCTGATCGGGAACACCCGCACCGACTCGCCCTTGTGGAGGCGCGTGTTGTACAGACTCCAGAGTTCCGGGCGCTGGTTCTTCGGGTCCCAGCGATGCTGCGCGTTGCGGAAACTGAAGATGCGCTCCTTGGCCCGCGATTTCTCCTCGTCCCGACGTGCGCCGCCGATCGCCGCGTCGAAGCCGTGCAGGTCCAGCGCCTGCTTCAGCGCCTGGGTTTTCATCACGTCGGTGTGCACCGTGGCGCCGTGGCTGATCGGGGAGATGCCCTGGGCGACACCGTCCGGATTCATGTGCACGTGCAGCTTTACGCCTGTCTCAGCGGCACGGCGGTCGCGGAACGCGATCATCTCGCGAAACTTCCAGCCGGTATCGACATGCAGCAGCGGGATCGGTGGCTTGGCCGGGAAGAACGCCTTGCCCAGCAGGTGCAGCAGCACCGAGCTGTCCTTGCCGACCGAGTACAGCATCACCGGATTGCGGAATTCGGCGGCGACCTCGCGCAGGATGTGGATGCTCTCCGCTTCCAGCCGGTCGAGATGGGTCAGTGCCTGGTTCAAGCCGTCAAGCCCGGTTCCGTGGACGCACAGGATATCAAGCCGCCTTGCCGCGACGCAGGCTCAGCACCTGCGGAGGCGGCGTAAAGGAATCACTGCGCGCAGGTTGCCAATACTCCTGGAACACGGCGTGACCGGGAATGCCGGCCAGCAGCTCGCCACGGCGCAGGAACGGGTACAGCGCGCCGAGCGAACGCACCTCGGTCGGCGACACCCTCCTCAGGATGTGTTCCGGGCCTAACTGGTCGGGATGCTCCAGGCCTGCGGCGCATAGCAGGTCGCGTAGCGCATGCAGCGTGTTGTTGTGGAATTCGCGCACGCGGGTGGCCTTGTCCGGCACGTCGAGCTTGCGCCAGCGCTTCGGGTCCTGGGTGGCGATGCCGGTCGGACAGCGGTCGGTGTGGCAGCTCAGGGACTGGATACAGCCCAGCGCGAACATGTAGCCACGCCCGGCGTTACACCAGTCCGCGCCCATCGCAAGCGTCCGGGCGATGTCGAATGCGCTGACCACCTTGCCGGCGGCGCCCAGCTTGATGCGGTTACGCAGGTCCAGTCCCACCAAGGTGTTGTGGACCAGCATCAGCGCTTCATGCATCGGCACGCCGACATGGTCGATGAACTCCGCCGGCGCGGCGCCGGTCCCACCCTCGGCGCCATCGACCACGATGAAGTCCGGCAGGAGGTCTGGCTGCAAAGACGCGCTTTCCTGCATCGCCTTTGCTATCCCGAACCATTCCCACGGGTGGCCGATCGCCAGCTTGAAACCGGTCGGCTTTCCGCCCGAGACTTCGCGCAGGTGCGCGACGAATTGCAGCAGCCCGAGCGGGGTCGAGAACGCCGTGTGCGCGGCCGGTGACACGCAGTCCTGGCCCATCGGCACGCCACGGGTCACGGAGATTTCCGCACTGACCTTGGCCGCCGGCAAGACCCCGCCGTGCCCGGGCTTTGCGCCCTGCGACAGCTTGACCTCGATCATCTTCACCTGCGGATCGCGCGCCGCCCTGGCAAAGCGTTCCTCGCTGAAACTGCCATCGTCATTGCGGCAACCGAAATAGCCAGAACCAATCTCCCAGACCAGGTCGCCACCGGCTTCGCGGTGGTAGGGCGAAATCGAGCCCTCGCCGGTGTCGTGATAGAACCCCCCGGCCCTGGCCCCGGCATTGAGCGCGCGGATCGCCGCCGCCGACAGCGAGCCGAAGCTCATTGCCGAGATATTGAACACGCTGGCCGAATAAGGTTGCGCGCGCCCCGCCCCGATAAGCACGCGGAAATCCGGCGACGCGATGCGGGATGGCGCCATCGAATGGTTGATCCATTCGTAGTCGATGCCGTACACATCCTGCAGGGTGCCGAACGGACGCACGTCGTTGACCCGTTTTGCCCGCTGGTAGATCAACGCCCGCTGCTGTCGGGAAAACGGCACCTCGGCGATGTCGGACTGGATGAAGTACTGGCGCATCTCCGGCCCGATCGCCTCCAGCCCGTAACGGAAGTGCGCCAGGATCGGATAGTTGCGCCGCAGCGTGCTCTTGCGCTGGAGGACATCCAGCGCGCCCTGCGCCGTGAGCGCGCCGAAGATCAGCACGCCCCACCACCATTCCAGTTGCCAGCGCGTCAACAGCACGGACGCCAGCAGCATGCCGATGCTTGCGATATACAGGGCAAATCTGTTCATGGCCGGAGCATATCAACCAGCCATCCACGATGCCGGCGCAGGCCCACAAACGCGCCCTGACCGGAATTCATGAATCCCGCAGCACGATCGCCGGTGGCACATGCAGGACCGCGCGGGTCGCCCACAGCCCAGCAGCAAGTGCCGCTGCCATTCCGATCGCGCCGCCAGTCGCGGCCATCGCCCAGTCCGGGGTCCACGGCAGGTTGAAGACACGAGTGGCCACGACGCCGGCAAGCACCGACGCTGCAATCGCCGCGACCAACCCGGACAACAAGCCAATGGCCGCAAATTCGGAGGCCTGCGCCAGCCGCAACTGGCGCGCACGGCCGCCCAGCACACGCATCACGGCGCCCTCCTGCAGGCGCTCGTCCTGGCTGGCGCTGACCGCAGCCAGCAAAACCAGAACACCTGCCGCAAGCGAAAACCAGAACACCACGCGTACCACCGTTGCGACCTGCTCGGCAGTGCTGCGCACCTGCTGCAGGACCGCATCGACATCGATCACCGAGACATTGGGGAATCGCGCCACCAGATCGGCGGTGAAACGTGGCTTGGTCGGCGGCGCATGCACCGCGGTAATGTGGCTGGCCGGGAAACCGCGCAGCGCGGCCGGCGATACCAGCACAAAGAAATTGGGCCGGAAGCTCTCCCAATCGACCTTGCGCAGGCTGGTGATGCGCCCCTCCAGCACCTGGCCGGCGATGTCGAAGCGGACGCTGTCGCCGACCGACCAGCCCAGCCTGGCGGCAAAGTCTTCCTCGACCGACAGCTCCGGGCGTGCCGTTCCTTGCGCGCCCCAGAACGTGCCGGCGACCACGCGGTTGTCCGAGCGCAAGTTCATGGCCGAGGCCAGGTTGAACTCGCGCTCGGCCAATCGCTGCGTACGCACGCCGGCATCGGCGAAATCGCGGCTGGCGACAGGCTTTTCATTCAGGGCCAGGTAACGTGCCCGCACCATTGGATACAACACCGGCGCATCCATGCCTTGCGCCGCCACGAACTCCGCGACGGGGCCGAGCTGGTCGTCCTGCACGTTGATGATGAAGCGATTGGGCGCATCGGCGGACAGCGTGCGCTGCCAACGATCAAGCAGATCGCGCTGGACGAAGGTCAGCAGCAGCAACGCCATCAAGCCCAGGCCCAGCGCCGCCACCTGGGCAATACTGGTGGCAGGTCGCCGCGCCACGTTTGCCAGGCCGTAGCGGAGCGGGCCGCGCAAGCGCGAGCGCAGGCGCCGCACCGCCACGATCAGCAGCCATGCCAGCAAGCCGAGAACCGCAAGCGTGGCGGCAATGCCCAACAGCATCGACAGTCCAAGGGTGGCCGACCCCGCCTTCCACCACAGCACCAATCCAAGTCCGGCGAACCCGGCCGCGCCGACCAGCCAGGCGCTCGGTTCGGTGGGATCCAGGTCGCGGCGCAAGACCCGCAGCGCAGGGACCCGGCGCAAGGCCAGCACCGGCGGCGCGCCGAACGACAACAAGACCAGCAGCCCCACCGCCAGGCCTTCTGCTGCCGGCCGCCATCCGGCCGGCGGGATCGAAATACCCATTGCACCTGCCAACCACTTTCCCACGCCCCACTGCAACGCGAACGCCAGCACGATGCCGATGGCGCAGGCCAGCAGCCCAAGCAACACCAGTTCGCCGACGTGGATCACGACCAGCGTGCGTTGGCTGGCGCCCAGGCAGCGCATCACCGCGGCGCCCTGCAGGTGGCGTTCGCTGTGGCGGCGCGCCGCCATCGCCACTGCGACCGCTGCCAGCACCACCGAGACCAATGCCGCAAGGCCCAGGAAACGCCCGGCGCGATCCAGTGCCGAGCGGATCTCCGGGCGCGCGTCGGCAGCGGTTTCGACGCGCATGCCACGCACGTCCGCATCGCGCGCACGGGAAATGAATCGCTGTACGGCCGCGCCCTCCCCGGCCACGACCAACCGGTACGCTAGGCGACTGCCCTCCTGCACCAGTCCGGTGCCGGCAAGGTCGCCCAGCGGCACGAATAGCTTCGGCGCGACATTGAAATAATCGATACCGGCGTCCGGCTCCTGCAGCACCAGCGCCGCGATCCTGAAACGGGATTCGCCCAGCGCCACGCTGTCGCCGATACGTGCACCAAGCCGGTCCGCGCCGGCCCTGCTCAACCAGGCCGTGCCCGTTGCAGGAACGCCGGCCGCGGCACGTTCGATCCCATCGCCAGTATCGATGCGGAACACACCGCGCAAGGGATAACCGGTACCGAGCGCGCGTACTTGCCCCAACTCCAATTGCGCGATCGCGCCCTCGCCCATGCGCAGCATGCTGGTCAATTCGCGGGTCTCGCTCACCCGCAGCCCGCCTGCACGCGCGGCATCCGCCCATACGGCCGGTAGCGGTTGGTCGCTGCGCAGCACGACGTCGCCACCGAGCAGTCGATTAGCTTCATGCACCAAGGCGCGAGCAGCGCGATCAGTGACGAAACCGACCGCGGTGACCGCGACCACCGCCAGCACCAGCGCCGCAAGCAGGATGCGGATGTCGCCCGATGCCAAGTCACGACGCAACTGGCGCCATGCAAGCCTGGCGGCCCTCATGCCGGCACCAGCCACCCGCCGTCGAGCCGCAAGGTGCGGCCGCAGCGCGTGGCGAGGTGTTCGTCGTGAGTGACCAGCACCAGGGTAGTGCCCTGGCGCGCATTGAGATCGAACAGCAGCTCGATGATGGCCTGGCCCGTCACGGTATCGAGGTTGCCGGTGGGCTCATCGGCAAACAGCAGCGAGGGCCGCGTGACGAACGCGCGCGCGACTGCGACCCGCTGCTGCTCGCCGCCGGACAACTGCCGCGGATAGTGGCCCAGGCGCTCGCCGAGTCCAACCTGCTGCAGGATGTCGCGGGCTGGCCCTTCGACATCGTCATCGCCGCGCAGCTCCAGGGGCAACATCACGTTTTCCAGTGCGGTCAGGGATGGCAGCAACTGGAAGTTCTGGAATACGAAGCCCACCTGCTCCCCGCGCACGCGCGCCCGGCCGTCTTCGTCCAGCGTCGACAGGGCGTGGCCATGCAGGATCACCTCGCCGGTACTTGGCGTATCCAGACCGGCCAGCAGCGACAGCAACGTGCTTTTCCCCGAGCCCGACGTCCCGACAATGGCGACGCTGTCCCCTACCGGGATTGCAAAAGACACATCCTGCAAGATGGTCAGCGCGCCATCGGGGAGCGGCACGGTCTTGCCCAGGCCGCGCGCGCGCAGTGCTACGGCGCCTGCGACAGCCGCGATTGCAGCGGGATCGGTCAAGATGTCGTCCATGCTATCGGCCATTGCGTCCCGCTCCAGGAGGTCACTGATGTTGTCACGGTATGGCGTCTGCAAGACCTGCGTGCAATGGGCGGCGTGCGTGCTGCTGTCGTTGGCGACCGGCCTCGCGTGCGCACAGGCACCCGCGGCCAGCGCGCTATCGACAGGGCCACAATCCCGCACGGTCCTGGTGGTCGGCGATTCGTTGTCTGCCAGCTACGGAATCGACGCGGATGACGGTTGGGTGTCGCTGTTGGGGAAGCGTCTGGCGCAACAACGCCCGCCATGGCGCGTGGTCAACGCCAGCATCAGCGGCGAAACGTCCGCAGGCGGCGCCGCGCGCATCATCAGCGAAGTGGTGCGTCATCGACCGGCGCTCGTGGTGATCGAACTGGGTGCCAACGATGGCCTGCGTGGACTGCCGCTGAGCGACCTGCGGCGCAACCTGGCACGGATGGTGGGTGCATCGCACGGCGTCGGAGCCAAGGTGCTGGTGATCGGCATGCGCCTGCCGCCGAATTATGGTCCGGCCTACACCGAGGAATTCGATCGGGGATTTTGCGATATCGCACGCCGATTCGACGCCGCGTGCCTGCCGTTCCTGCTGGATCCCATCGCCCGCGACCGCAGCGCGTTCCAGGACGACAACCTGCATCCGGTGGCGGGCGTGCAATCCAAATTGCGCGACCACGTATGGAAAGCGCTGGTGCCGTTACTGGAGTGAGACTGCATCGAACCAGTGCGACCTGATCAGTGACCGGCGTACCCGATTTTTGCGCGGGTCATGGACCGAATGGCGCTCCATGCGCCTTGCTGCGGCTGGCTGGATAACTTAGAGCACGGTGAAAAGGCTGACGGCCTTGGGCTATCCTTCGTTGATGCGCCTCAATAACTTTGACGGATTGCGCCTGGCGGGTGCGCTGGGGGTCTTGTGGTCGCACATGTTCCTGCTGACCGGCCAGCCTCAGCCACTGACGCCCATCGGCTTGAACTACGGCAACATCAGCGTGCTGATGTTTTTCTCGATCAGCGGTTACCTCGTGTCACTGAGCTGGCAGCGCGATCCGCATGCAGGCCGATACGTTGCCCGACGCGCGCTTCGCATCTTGCCAGGCGTGGTCGTGGCGCTGCTGATGGCTCAGGCCATGGTGAGCCTGCTGGGACTGTCCGGCTTTCCTGCAAACGCGCGTCCGCAGTTGAACGAGTCCCTCTGGACGATCCCGCTTGAGATTTACTGCTACATCATCCTCGCGGGAATCCTGATCCTCTTGGCGCAAATCCCGATTGCGCCCAAGTGCGCAGGTGCATGGATGGCTTTGCTGATGTTTGGCGGCGCCGTGGTCGCACGCGCGCTTGGTTCCTATGCTGCTTTGTTCAGCTACGGGCTGTTCTTTGCGGTCGGCGTCCTGGTCGCGGAGTTCGGAATCCTTAAGCGACCCGTGGTCATCGCGGGAATGTTCATCCTGGCGATGGGATTCCTCTACGCCCGACATATCTACATGGTGCGCGCGTTGTTGTTGCCGCTGGCCGTGATCTACATCGGCACCCGGTCGTGGCCGGTCATGCGACGTGCGGGCAGATTTGGCGATCTCTCGTACGGCATCTACATCTACGCCTGGCCCGTGCAGCAGATCACGGTGGCTTACCTGCCCGATGCGCCGTTCGCCCTGTTGCTGGCTATCAGTCTTGCAGTGACCGCCGGCTTGGCCTGGCTGTCGTGGCGCTACATCGAAAAGCCTGCCCTGGCGTTCAAGCCCGGCGGCACGGGATGGCTGGCGGGAAGGCGCAGGAAGGCGCCCGCCGCTATCCACGTCGAGATATCCGACTAGCCCCTCGGCGTTACCTCAGGGCGAGTGTTCCATCTTGGTGCCTGGGGAGGGACTCGAACCCTCATGGCCTTGCGGCCGGCGGATTTTAAGTCCGATGCGTCTACCGGTTTCGCCACCCAGGCTTGCGTGCAAGCTTAGCGCGCCACCTGCATGATGCGTGCATGCAAGAAACCCCGCCTGAGCGGGGTTTCGTGTTTGGAGGCCGAGGTCGGAATTGAACCGGCGTACGCGGATTTGCAGTCCGCTGCATAACCACTCTGCCACCCGGCCGGATGACGCTTGCGACGTGTGGATTCTTCCACATCGGCATCCGGATCGCGACCCCGATCACATGCCAAAAAAAGCAAAACCCCGCGAACGGGGCTTGCATGAACGTTTTCGTTCAAAATCATGGAGCGGGAAAAGGGACTCGAACCCTCGACCCCGACCTTGGCAAGGTCGTGCTCTACCAACTGAGCTATTCCCGCGTTGAGCCGGTTATTCTAACGCCGCGTTCGGCAGTGTCAACTCCCTTTGTGCTCCTCTGCAGTCAACGACGGCCACGCGGCGCGGGCGTATTCATATCCCGACCACAAGGTCAGCAGCGCTGCGACGGCCAGCAGCCATTCACCGATCGCGAACACCGGCATTCCCCACAGGGGTTCGCGGTACAGCAGGAAACCGAGCGCGACCATCTGCACCACCGTCTTGAACTTGCCGACAGACGCCACCGCGACCTTGGCGCGCTGGCCAAGTTCAGCCATCCATTCGCGCAATGCCGACACCGCGATTTCGCGGCCGATGATCACTGACGCCCACAACGCCATCCACACCGTGTGGTGGTGCTCCACGGTGATCACCAACGCGGTGGACACCATCAATTTGTCCGCGACCGGATCCAGGAACGCACCGAACGCAGAGAACTGGTGGTACCGGCGCGCAATCCAGCCGTCCAGCCAGTCGGTGATCGACGCGAATGCAAAAATTGCGGTCGCCGCGACATTGGTCCACCGGTAGTCCAGGTAATAGACGATCACCAGCACCGGGATCATCCCGATCCGCGCCAGCGTCAACCATGTGGGGATCGTCAGTTTCACTCGCGCTCCTGTGTTCCCGCTGCGTCCTGTGACATACCGTGCAGGCTGCTCCAGATCCGTTCCGCCAAGGCCCGGTTGATGCCATCGACCCGGGCGATATCGTCCACTGCCGCCGCCTTCAATCCAGACAAACCACCGAAATGCCGCAACAGGTTAGCGCGTCGGCGCGGTCCAATACCGGCAATGTCCTCCAGCCGACTGGTGCTGCGCGCTTTTTGCCGGCGCCCGCGATGGCCGCTGATGGCGAAACGATGCGCTTCGTCGCGCACCTGCTGGACCAGTTGCAGGCCGGGTGACGCTGCGCCGGGCTGGATCTCCCGGCCGTCCGGCAACAGCAGGGTTTCGTCGCCGGGCTTGCGTGCCGGCCCCTTGGCCACGCCGACCAACACGACGCCTGCCACGCCGCTCTCCTGCAGCACGGCCAGCGCCTGGGCCACCTGCCCGGCACCACCATCGATCAGCAGGACATCCGGCAATACCACATCGGAATGTCCCTCGGCTGCAGGCCGGAACCGACGCTGCAAAGCCTGGTGCATGGCCGCGTAGTCGTCGCCGGGCTCGATCCCGGCAATGTTGTAGCGCCGGTACTGGCTGCGCACCGCGCCGGCAGCATCGAACACCACACAGGAGGCGACCGTGGCCTCGCCCATGGTGTGACTGATGTCGAAGCACTCGATCCGCTTCGGCGCGTCGGCCAGGCCCAGCATCTCGCGGAGACCCTCCAATCGTGTTTGTTGCGCGCTGCTGCTGGTGAGTTCCGTGGCAAGGGCCAGCTCGGCATTGCGCCGCACCAGCTCCAGGTGCGCGGCGCGCTCACCGCGCACGTTGCTTCGAAGTTCGATGCTGCGTCCCGCGTGGCCGCCCAGCGCCAACTCGATCATGTCGCGGTCGGGGATGTCGCGATCAAGCACGATCTCGGCCGGCGGCGGCTGTTCGGCGTAGTACTGCGACACGAACGCGGCCAGCACTTCGCCCGCACTGTCCTCGCCATTGGTCTTCGGGAAGAACGCACGCGTGCCCAGGTTGCGCCCGTCGCGGAACGCCAGCAGCATCACGCAGGCCGACGAGCCCTGCATCGCCACCGCGAGCACGTCGAGATCGGCATTACGGCCATCGACGTATTGCCGGGCCTGCAGCTTGCGAATGGTCGCAATCAGGTCGCGCAGGCGCGCCGCCTCCTCGAACTCCAGGCGCTCGCTGGCCGCCTGCATCGCGGCAGTGAGTTCGCCGCCGAGCTCCTCGCTGCGCCCGTCCAGGAACAGGCCGGCGCGGCGCACCGCCTCGGCATAGACAGGTGCCTCGACCAGGCCGACGCAGGGCGCACTGCAACGACCGATCTGGTGCTGCAGACAAGGCCGGCTGCGGTTGCGGAACACGCTGTCCTCGCAGCTGCGCAGGCGGAACAGCTTGTGCATCAGGTTCAGGGTGTCGCGCACCGACACCGCACTCGGATACGGCCCGAAGTAGCGTCCGGCAATGGCGCGCGGGCCGCGGTGGAACGCCAGTCGCGGCCAGTCTTCGCGGGTGAGTAGCACGAACGGGTAACTCTTGTCGTCGCGCAGCATCACGTTGTAACGCGGCTGCAGCGACTTGATCAGCTGGTTTTCCAGCAGCAACGCATCGGCTTCGCTGCGGGTGACCGTGATCTCGATCCTGGCCACCTGCGCCACCATCGCCATGATCCGGGTGGGTTTCGGCGTCGCATTGAAATAGCTGCCCACCCGGTTGCGCAGTGCGCGCGCCTTGCCCACGTAGAGCACGCCGCCGTCCGCACTGAGCATGCGATAGACGCCGGGCGCCGCGGGCATGCCCGCGGCGGTCGCCTTGCCATCAAAAGCGGGGTTTGTATCGCTGGAGTTGCCGCGGCTCAGAACCGGCCCTGCCGTATCCGCTCGATCACGCCGGTCGCGGCGGCATCCACCAGTTTCCACGCGCGTTCGAAATCGCGCGGCTCGCCGCAGTACGGGTCCGGGATGTCCTTCTTGCCGACTCCACTCCATTCCAGCAACAGCTCGACATCGGCATGCGCGGTACGCGGCTTGCGGATACGGGCGTCGTGCAGGATGGTGCGGTCCGCGCAGAGGATGTAATCGAACTCGCTGTAGTCTTCCGGCACCAAAGCCCGCGCCCGCTGCGCCGAGATATCCACGCCGTGTTTCGCGGCGCGGGCAATCGCACGTTCATCCGGTGGATAGCCGACATGCGAACGTCCTGTTGCGGCCGAATCCACCCGAACCTTCCCCCCTAACCCGGCCTCCTGCAGGCGCGCACGCAGCACGCCTTCGGCCATGGGCGAACGGCAGATATTGCCCAGGCACACCATCAACACACCCAAGGGTCT
The DNA here is from genome assembly GCA_038235795.1 of Lysobacterales bacterium. Taxonomy (GTDB): domain Bacteria; phylum Pseudomonadota; class Gammaproteobacteria; order Xanthomonadales; family Xanthomonadaceae; genus Thermomonas. Next base: position 10,884 of record JBBSTP010000046.1, read on the forward strand.
TGCTTTCAAAGGGCTAGCCATTACGTTGTTGCCACTCCTGTTCGGCCCGCGCCAGGTCGTCCGGCGTGTCCACGCCCGGCGGGAATGGCGACGGCGCAAGCCGCACCGCGATCCGCCAGCCCGCTTCCAGCGCGCGCAGTTGTTCCAATGCTTCCACTTGTTCCAGCGTGCCCATCGGCAATCCCGCGAACGCCTGCAATGCGGCGACGCGATACCCATAGATACCGACATGCCGCAGCCAGTCACCCTGTGGCATCGTGGCTCGATCGCGAGCGAACGCATCGCGAGGCCAAGGTACCGGCGCGCGGCTGAAATACAGTGCGTCGCCGTTGCCGCCCAGTACGACCTTGACCGCATTCGGATCCAGCAAGCTGTCGATGTCGTCGATCGGCGCCGCCAGCGTCGCGATGCCGGCGCCGCTGTCCGCCACCGCGCTCGCCACGCAGGCGATGCCGTCCGCCGGCGCGAACGGCTCGTCGCCCTGCAGGTTGACCACGATGGTGTCGTCACTCCAGCCCGCGATGCGTGCGCATTCGGCAAGGCGATCGGTGCCCGAGGCATGACTGGCCGAGGTCATCGCGACCTGTACGCCGCTATAGGCGAGCACATCGGCAATGCGTGCGTCGTCGGTGGCGACCCACACCTCGCGTGCGCCAGCCTGCAGGGCGCGGCGCACGACGTGCAGCACCAGCGGCTCGCCACCCAGCAGGCGCAACGGTTTGCCCGGCAGGCGCGACGCTGTGTACCGAGCAGGAATGGCGACGACGAAATCTGGCGCGGTCATGTGGGCATTATCGCCTTCGCGGCGCCCAGCTTTTCCAGTAGTGCCGACCAGAACGCCCCGGGCAGCCACGCCTGCACCGGCACCGAATACCATTGCGGCCCGGCGAACGCGGCGCACTTCACGGCATCCTTCTCGGTCATCAAGACGGGCAATGGGCTGCCGAAGGCGAGGTCATCGGCCACGTACGCGTGGTGGTCCGGGAACGCATGCGGCACGACCGCGATGCCGTGGTCGCGCAGGGTCTGGAAGAATCGCTCGGGATCGCCGATCGCGGCCACCGCATGCACGCGCTGTCCGGCGAATGCCGCCGGCACCTGCGCGCGACCGCCCCGCATTGGCTTCACGGCAACCACGTGCAGCGACATTGGCCATTCGCCTGGATCCGTTTCGGGCGGCACAACCGCGTCTGCGACCACACCCA
>JBBSTP010000047.1:0-12056 GCA_038235795.1 Lysobacterales bacterium
ATGAAGGAAGCCAACCCACGACAGTTCGCGCACTGGCAGTCTCGAGGAGCGCAGGTTGGATAACGGGAGCCGTGTAAATCGAGAGGTTTACGCACGGTTCTGCGAGAGACTCTGGGTGAAACTCCCTGGGTCTACTCACCCATATGTCAAGGTCGGCGACCAGTGGAAGTACCTGTACCGCGCGGTCGACAAGGACGGCGACACGATCGACTTCTTGCTGCGCGCCAGGCGGGATCACGCCGCAGCGCGAGCCTTCTTCGATCGAGCCATCGAGCTGCACGGCGTGCCCGAGAAGATCACGATCGACAAGAGCGGCGCCAACACGGCCGCCACCCTGAGCATCCAGGCCGACAGCGGCTTGTCGATCGAATTGCGCCACTCGAAGTACCTGAACAACCTCGTCGAGCAAGACCACCGGACCATCCAACGGATCACCCGTCCGATACTCGGATTCAAGAGGTTTCGCTGCGGACGCATCCTGAGCGCCGGCATCGAAACGATGCACATGATTCGCAAGGGCCAACTCGCCGCCATCAAAAACCAAGCCTCGTCACCAGCGAATCAGTTCTACTCGCTGGCTTTCTGATGCAAGTCGGCTTGGCGGCCGTGATTGACCTCATTGCGTTATCGCGTCAGAACGGGTCGCTGCGCTGTTCGGCACGGTGATGACCGTGTGGGGCTACTTCAAATACGGACGCGCATCGAGCCAGCAGGCGATGCAAAAGGCCAAAGCCGCGCACCGCGACATGCCCAGCGATTCGCAGCCCTTTGCCGTAATCACTGGCAAAGGGGCGCTGCATTGCGGCGCAGGTTGCATGATCGGCGACATCATGGCCGAATGGCTGGCGTTCCTGCTGCCCGTTGTGGCGGTGTGGTTTGGCTGGCATTCGCTGTTCGACGAAAAAATCTTTGCGGTCTGGGTACTCGACTTCGTCTTCGCCTTCGCGCTGGGCATCGTCTTTCAGTACTTCGCGATCGTGCCGATGCGCGGGCTGTCGCCAGCCAAGGGCATACTCGCAGCGCTCAAAGCCGACAGTCTTTCACTGGCGTCCTGGCAGATCGGCACGTACGGCTTCATGGCGATCGCGCAGTTCGTGCTGTACCAGCACTTTTTTGGCCATCACGCCGAGGTCAACACGCCTGAGTTCTGGTTTGCGATGCAGCTCGCGATGCTTTGTGGTTTTGCCACGGCCTACCCGGTGAACTGGTGGTTGATCCGAACCGGTATCAAGGAAAAGATGTAATCAACGCGCGCAGTTGTTGCATCCAGTCGACCTGCCGCCGGCAGCGCTGGGTTGCGCCATGTACTGATGTGCCAAGCTTGCCGTCGCGCGGACGCTCGCTGACGGGTCCAGCTTGCGATGAAGCGATTTTCGTGGGCCATCGCCAACGGTTCATGTCCCCCAGTAGTGGTCGGTTAAATAATCCACACCGAGCCGGACACTACCGACCCCGATGTATCTCAAGCCCCACCACCGCAGCATCCCCCAGGTATTCCGGTGCAGCCTCGCACTGCTGTCGTTCGCTCTGGCGTTCGCACTGTCAGCATTGCTGGAAAGCGCCGTCGCCCATACGGTGGATGACTCATCGAGCCACGCCGGCTGGCGGGGCGACCTACCTTGGTCGTTCGATCCGCTGGTGCTGGGCTGTCTTGCGGTCAGTGCTTGGCTGTACGCATTCGGGCTGCTGCGGCTCTGGCGCCACGCGGGTTTCGGGCGCGGCGCGCGACCGGTTCAGGCGGCAAGCTTCATGGCCGGCTGGTTGACGCTGGCGCTCGCACTGGTGTCGCCGATCGATCCACTTGGCAGCCAACTGTTTGTCGCGCACATGATCCAGCACGAGTTGCTGATGATCGTCGCGGCGCCGCTGCTGGTGCTGGGCCGGCCACTCGGGGTCTGGATCTGGGCGTTTTCGCCGAGATGGCGGCGCCGCATCGGGCGCTTTCTTCAGGCGCCGGGCTGGCGCGCGCCGTGGACTCTGGTCACTGCGCCGTTGTCGGCCTGGGTGCTACATGCACTCGCGCTGTGGCTGTGGCATGTGCCGGCGCTGTTCGAAGCCGCGCTCGAGCATGAGTGGGTGCACACGTTGCAGCACAGCTCTTTCCTGCTGACCGCGCTGTTGTTCTGGTGGACGGTACTGGCCACGCCGACGCGCCGCGCGCAAGGCATTGCGGTCGTCTCGCTGTTCACGACGATGCTACACATGGGCGCGCTCGGCGCGCTGCTGACACTCGCGCGCACGGTCTGGTATCCGGCCTATCTGGGCCGCACGCAGGCCTTCGGCCTCACGGCGCTGGAAGACCAGCAGCTCGGCGGCCTCGTGATGTGGGTACCGTCCGGCTTCATCTATATTGCGTGCCTGATCACGATCGCGGCGAGCTGGCTCAACGCGCCACCGCCGCGGCCGCGGCCGCCGGTGCGGACTGCCGGGTCCCTCGCCGACTGAGGTTCGACGCCGCACCCGAAAACGTTGCTTGCATTCAACCCCCGATCGTCATAGAAGGGACCGCATGATGACCCATCCGATCTCCGTCGCCGCTTTGAGTGATCGGCTGCTGCGTTGTGCGCAGACGTTGCTGCTGGCACCGGCATTGCTCGCTTTTTCAACCGCGAACGCGCAGGTCCACGCGCATTCCGAAGGCGACTACACCGTGCGCAGCAGCCTCGTCGCCAGCACCGCGTTGCCGGAGGTGCTGCTGAAGGCAAACAGCTTCGATGCCGCCCCGGACAAGGCGTTGCTGAACGTGGTCGTGCTCAAGGGACAAGGCGAGCGCCGCGAACCGGTTGCCGCGCGCGTTGAGGCGAAGATGCGCGACCTGCTGGGCATGACGCACCGCATTGACATGCGCGCCGTTCAGGACAACAACCGCGTCAGTTACTTCGGCATGGTCGATCATGTGCCAAGCGAAGCGATGACGTTCGAGATCGAGGCGACGCCGCAGGGCAGCGAAGAGCCGTTGAACCTGTCGTATCAGGATCGCCTGGTGCGCTGACGAGTTTTTCTTCGCCTATTGCCACGCGAGCGCGCATTTCGCTATACGCCGGATTGCACAATGAAGCACCGCTGCCCTTTTGCGCCCCAGCGCGGTTTGGCGCTGACTTGCCCCTCCATGAAGTCGGCGGCCGTCACTGCATTTTGGCTATGGGCCGTTGGTCCACAGCACCGGATACGCTTTGATCAGGACGGTGCGCATGGAACCGCTCCCGGAAGGTTGGCGGGCGCCCGGCGCGCTCGGGTGGTGGCAGTTCAGCATGGCGACAAAGGCTTTTCATAGTCGCAGATGCAGACCGGGCCTAGCGCAACCCGTCTGGTCCGGCCATCGACATCCTGTACTGATTCAGCGGTCTGTTCAGCAGCTGCGTTTTCACTTTGGGAGTTGACGGGCCTGATCGGCCCGGAGTTCGACCCAATGCCAAGCCAGTGGTCTGGCTTGGCCGGAGCTGTGTTCGCCAGCGCACAGACTTCGCACGAGCGACGCATCAAGGATCGATCCACGCATACCGTGTTTTCGAAGGGCTTGCCAATGGAGCTTCATCGCCGGAACGACACTCGCGCGCCCCACGCCGCCGACATCTGCGGCAGGCAGGCCGTCGAATTACTGCAGAGCCAGGGACGAACTGTGCACCGACGTCGCTCATTCGTTCATCAACGACGCACTGCTCGCCGACCCGCCGACTGCAATGCACGTCAAAACCGGCCGGCCTTCTGTCAGACCCGGCTCGATGCCGAACTGCATCAACTGATGGCCAGCGCGACTGAAGAAAACATGACCCGCAATGACAGGCATCCGGCAACGGCCGAGCTTGAGCGCCGCTGGGTGCTCGTCCCGGGAGATACACAGCGATGAAAACTCAATGGCGTTGCAGCGAGATCACGGCAATTTGTGTGACTGGGGAAGAGGCTGCACTCGCTCCCCGCTTGGGCCGCCGTCGGTTGCTCGCCGCCGCCGGTTCGATGGCGTTCATTGGCTGGCCGCGGCGCAGCCAGGCCGCGCCGGATCCCACCGGTGCGCCGGACCCGGCCAGGCTGCCATCGGTGCCGGCGCTGCCTTATCGCCTGGTCTTCTTCAATTCCGCTGAGGCCGCTTTCATCGATGCGGCCATCGCTCGCCTGATTCCTGCCGATGTGCTCGGCCCCGGTGCACTCGAAGCTGGCGTCACGCAATTCATCGACCACCAGCTTGCCGGGCCGTTCGGACGCGCGGCCGACTGGTACATGGAGGGGCCATGGTCCGATGGCACCGCTGAGCAGGGTTACCAGCGCCAACGCACGCCGGCCGAGGTGTACCGCGCAGCAATCGCGGCAATTGATGAGCACACTCGCAAATCCTTGGGCAAGGCATTCGCAGCCCTGTCCCGAGCCGAGCAGGACGACCTGCTGCATACGCTCGAAGAAGGCAAGCCCGACCTGGGCGACGTGTCCGCCAAGACGTTCTTCACCTTGCTCTGGCAAAACACGCAGGAAGGCTTCTTCGCTGATCCGATCTACCTTGGCAACCAGGACTTTGCGGGCTGGAAGCTGATCGGCTATCCCGGCCCTCGCTACAACTACGACGGCGCGATCCGCCGGTTCGGCCAGGCATATCCATTGCCTACGGTCGGATTGATGGGACGCGATCCCGCGCGGCGCCCAAGCGGGCCACTGTAAGGATTCGAGTCATGCGGCTGGTGGCAGGAGTTTTCCGATGAGCACGCGCCTTCCCGAGGTTGATGTCGTTCTGGTCGGCTTCGGCTGGACTGCAGCCATCATGGGCCACGAGTTGACCGAGGCCGGCCTCAACGTGCTGGCCCTGGAGCGCGGCAAGTTCCGCGACACGATTCCAGACTTCTCGCCGGTCCACATACAGGACGAATTGCGCTATGCCGTGCGCCGCGCGCTGTTCGAGCGGCCCGCGCGTGAAACACTGACGTTCCGCAACACGATCGACCAGACGGCACTGCCGATGCGCCATCTCGGCTCGTTCTTGCCGGCCTCGGGCGTCGGCGGCGCGGGCGTGCACTGGAACGGCCAGACCTGGCGCTTCCTGCCCGACGATTTCATCGTGCGCTCGCACACGATCGAGCGCTACGGCAAGGACTTCATTCCCGCCGACATGACGATCCAGGACTGGGGCGTCACGTATGCCGAACTCGAACCCTACTACGACCGGTTCGAGTACCTGTGCGGCATTTCCGGACAGGCCGGCAACATCGAAGGAAAGATTCAGCCGGGCGGCAACCCATTCGAAGGACCGCGCCAGCGCGGCTATCCGCTGCCGCCGCTGACGCGGAGTTTCAGCACCGAGAAGTTCGAACGCGCGGCGACCGAAGCGGGGTTTCGGCCATTCCCGTGCCCGGCCGCGAACACCTCCGAGCCCTACAAGAACCCGCTCGGCGTGCAGATGGGCAAGTGCACCTACTGCGGCTACTGCGAGTGGTTTGCCTGCGGCAACTATTCCAAGGCTTCACCCCAGACGACGGTCTTGCCGGTGCTGCTTGCGAAGAAGAACTTTTCCTATCGCACCGAATGCGACGTGACGCGCGTCAACCTCGATGCGAGCGGCAAGCGCGCAACCGGCGTCACCTACGTCGATGCCAACAAGAAAGAATTCGAGCAGCCTGCGCAGCTCGTGGTGCTGTGTGCGTTCGCGCAGCACAACGTGCACCTGTTGCTGCTGTCGGGCATCGGCAAACCCTACGATCCGAAGTCCGGCACCGGTGTGGTCGGACGCAACTACGCCTATCAGATCACCTCGTCGGTCGACGTGTTCCAAGACGACATCGTCAATCCATACATGGGCGCCGGCGCGCTTGGTCAGGGCATCGACGAGTTCAACGGCGACAACTTCGACCACGGACCATACGGCTTCATCGGCGGTGGCTACATCGCGCTGTGGAATACCGGCGGCCGGCCGATCGCTCAGCAGACGCAGGTGCCCGAAGGCACGCCCAAGTGGGGTGGCGAGTGGAAGCGCGCGCGGGCCGAGAACTACCTGTCGGCGATGTCGATCGCCACTCATGGCAGCGTCATGAGCTACCGCGATTCCTACCTCGACCTTGATCCGACCTACAAGGACATCTACGGCAACCCGCTGTTGCGGATGACCTTCGACTTCCATCCGAACGAGCACAAGATGTCGCGCTTTCTGACCGACAAGGCCGCGCTGATCGCCCAGGCGATGAAGCCGCGCTCGTTCAAGAAGAATTACCGGGAAGGGCACTACTCGATCGTGCCCTACCAGACCACCCACAATACCGGCGGCGCGGCGATGGGCGCTGATCCTGCGACCAGTGTCGTGAACCGCTACTTGCAGTCGTGGGACGTGCCCAACGTGTTCGTGCTCGGCTCGAGCGTGTTTCCGCAAAACCATGGCTATAACCCGACCGGCACGGTCGGCGCGCTCGCGTTCTGGGCTGCCGAGGCGATCCTCAGCAAGTATCTGAAGGCGCAGGGGCCGCTGGTCCAGGCATGAGGACTGCGATGTCCGGCGGCGCTCGACTTGCCCATTTTTCAGCCTGCATCGCCGGCTGCCTTGCATTGTGCGTTGGCACGGCGCAGGGCGCCGAGCCGACGGCAGGGAAAGTCACCCCGTCGGTATCCTCAGCAGGTTCGCCGCAAATCGAGCAGGGTCGCTATCTCGCGATCGTCGGGGACTGTGTGAGCTGTCACACCGCCCAGGGCGGCAAGCCGTTCGCCGGTGGGTTCGCGGTCCACACCGGGTTCGGCACGGTCTTTACGCCCAACATCACGCCGGACAAGGAAACCGGCATTGGCAACTGGTCGAAAGACAACTTCTACCGCGCGTTGCACACGGGCCGCGACGATGAAGGCAAGCACCTGTATCCGGCGTTCCCCTACGCCTGGTTCACCAAGGTCACGCGCGCCGACGCCGACGCGCTCAAGGTCTATCTCGACTCCATCCCGCCGGTACACCAGCAAAACAAACCGCCGCAACTGGCATGGTGGATGAGCTGGCGACCCGAGCTGATCGGCTGGAACTTGCTGTATTTCGACGAAGGCGAGTTCAAGCCGGACAGCGCGAAATCGGCCGAGTGGAACCGCGGCGCCTACCTGGTCCAGGGACTCGGCCACTGCGGCGCCTGCCATACGCAAAAGACCTATTTCGGCGGCGCGATGAGCTCTGAGACGCTGGCGGGCGGCTACACCAAAGGCGGGCACCGGCAGGGCTGGTTTGCGCCGAGCCTGACGAGCGAGCGCCGCTCCGGCCTCGGCGACTGGAGCGAGGCGGAGATCGCGCAGTACCTGAAGACGGGATCGAACGCCCGCACCGCAGCGGCGGGGCCAATGATCGAAGTCGTCAGGAACTCGACCAGCAAGTTCACCGACGCCGATCTCAAAGCCGTCGCGCTGTATCTCAAGAGCGTGCCGGCGCGGCACAAGGAGCCGAAGCCCCAGGGGCTCAGCCAGCAGGCGCTCGAGCGGGGCCAGGGGCTGTTCACCGATAACTGCGCCGCTTGCCACATGCACGACGGCAAGGGCATCCCCGATTTCATCCCGGCGCTGGCAGGTAGTTCCGCGATCCAGGCGCGGCAGCCGTCGACGGTGCTGCGCTTGGTGCTCGAAGGCGCCGAGGTTCCGGCGCGTCCGGGCCAGCACGGCTATATCGCGATGCCGGCCTTCGGGCGCAAGCTCGACGATGGCGAAGTCGCGGCGGTCGCAACCTACATCCGCAACGCGTGGGGAAACCGGGGTTCGCCGGTCGACGCCGACCGGGTCGCGAGCGAACGCAAAGCACTGGCGAGCGAGCCGCAATGACCGCGATCCGTATGCTCAGGCTTTGCTGCTGGATCGCAGCGGCGCTGATCGGCGTGACTGCGGCGCGCGCGCAAGACGCCATGCCAGACCAGCCGGTCGCCACCCATCAACTGGTGACGCAAGTCTGCGCTGCCTGTCACGGCATCGACGGCAACAGCCCGCACCCACGCTATCCATCGCTGGCCGGGCAGCTGCAGCCGTATCTGGAAGGGCAGTTGCATGCGTTCGCAGCGCAGGGCCAGCAACGCGTGAGCGGCGTGATGGGCGCGATCGCGGTGAACCTCAGCGCAGACGAAATGAGTCGCGTCGCCACTTATTTCTCGCGCCAGCCGTTGCGCCCATCACCGGGGGCCTCTGCAATTGCCGGAGCGCCGGACTCCGGCGGCGCACGAATATTCTTTCAAGGGCTGCCCGACAAGGGAGTCGATGCGTGCGCCTCCTGCCATGGGGTGCGCGCGGAAGGCTTGTCTTCACTCTTTCCGCGCCTCGCAGGCCAGCACAGTGACTACCTCGCCGAGCAACTGCGCTATTTCCGGGCCGGCCGCCGCACCACCGACTCCAACGCGATGATGCGCAAGGTCGCGGAGAACATGTCCGACGCCGATATCGACTCGGTGTCGCAATACCTGGCAAGGCTGCGCTGAAACGCGGCTTCGACATCCTCATCGACCCCCGCGGAAGCGTATATGAACCTCCACTCGCCTGCTTTGTCGCATCCGCCCAATTGGGCTGCCGCAGGTGTGCTCACCGCGCTGCTGGCGTCGCCACTCGGTGCGGCAGCGCAGCCATCCGGCACCGAACCGTTGCCAGCGGCTTCGAAACCGGCAGCGATGGCGACCGGGAGCGAGCCGCCGTTGGCGGGCGCTGCGCTTCCCGAACCGCAGACGAAGGCCGCAACCGCTGCCGCGACTGCGCCCGCACCGCCCGGTACGGCGCTGAACAATGTGCATGCCAATTTCGCTCCGAACGATCCGCCCGGCGAGTGGCATAGCCAGGCGCGCGACTATGCCAACACGCGCTACAGCCCGCTTGATCAGATCACGACCGACAACGTCGCCAAGCTGCGCATCGCCTGGTCCTTTGCCGACGGCGCGCCGAACGGCCATGAAGCGGCGCCGCTGGTGGTGGGCGACACGATGTATCTGGTCACGCCGTTTCCCAACTACGCTTACGCGCTCGACCTGACGAAACCGGGCGTGCCGATCAAGTGGATGTACACGCCCAACCCGACGCCGGTGGCGATCGGCAAGGCATGCTGCGACACCGTGAATCGCGGCGGCGCCTATGCCAACGGCAAGATCATCTTCAACCTGCTCGACGTGCACACCGTCGCCGTCGACGCGAGAACCGGCAAGGAAGTCTGGCGCACGAAGATGGGCGATGTGACCCGCGGCGAGACGATGACCATGGCGCCGCTGGTCGTCGGCAACAAGGCCTTCGTGGGCAACAGCGGCGGCGAGTTCGGCGTGCACGGCTGGATCGCCGCGCTCGACGTCGACACCGGCAAGGAGATCTGGCGCGCCTACAGCACTGGCAGCGACGCCGCGGTGAAGATCGGTCCCGGCTTCAAGCCTTTCTACTCGTGGATGCAGGGCACCGACCTCGGCCTCAAGACCTGGCCGCCGGGAATGGCCGAGACCGGCGGCGGCTCGGTCTGGGCCTGGATCTCATACGACCCGAAGCTCAACCTCATCTACCACGGCACCAGCAACCCGGGCCCGCGCGTGCCGGTGCAGCGCCCGGGCTACAACCTGTGGACGAGCGCGATGTTCGCCCGCGACGCCGACACCGGAATGGCCAAGTGGGCTTACCAGTTCACGCCGCACGACCAGTGGGACTACGACGGCGTCAACGAGAACCTGCTGCTTGACATCGTCTTCGAGGGCAAGCCCCGCCAGGCGCTGGTTCATTTCGACCGCAACGCCTTTGCCTACACGATCGACCGAACTACCGGCGAGGTACTGGTGGCCAAGCCGTTTGCCTACCAGAACTGGTCGACCGGAGTCGATCTGAAGACGGGGATGCCTGGCGTCATCGCTTCGATGCAGCCCAAGCCGAACGTCAAGCTCCCGCATATCTGCCCGTCGAACCTGGGCGGCAAGGACTGGCAGCCATCGTCGTTCTCGCCCCGCACCGGCCTCGTCTATGCCGGCATCTTCAACTTCTGCATGGACCTCACCGATCACCCTCAGTCGTACATCGCCGGCACGCCGTACGACGGCATGGAGTTGAAGCAGCACGCTGGCCCCGGCGGCAACTGGGGCGAGTTCATGGCCTGGGACCCGATCGCCGGCAAGAAGATCTGGTCGATCCCCGAGCAGTCGTGGACGATGAGCGGCTCGCTCGCCACCGCCGGCGACCTGGTCTTCTACGGCACCGTTGACGGCTGGTTCCGCGCCGCCGACGCGCGAACCGGCAAGGTGCTGTGGTCGCAAAAACTCAGCTCGAGCGTGATCGGCCAGCCGATGACCTACCTGGGCCCCGACAAGCGCCAGTACGTGGCGATCTATTCGGGCGGCCCCGGCGTCGCCAAGGTCAGCACACCGCCGCCGAACATGCCGCCGAATGGCGGCACCTTGTACGTGTTCTCGATCGAGGGCGAGTCGCCGCACGCCGGGCCCCAGATGCTGACCACCGAAGGGACGTCGGCATCGGCTCCGCAGGGCGGAACGCGGTGAACGGGCCGGCGCGCGCTGTGGGCAGAGCAGCCGGCGCTATTGCCGCCGTCGCGTTCGCCGTTGCAGTAGCCAGCGTGCTCGGCGGCTGCGAACGCTCGCAGGGCGGCACCACCACCACCACGACGCTGCCGCAGGCGAGCGTCAGCACCCAGGCGATCGCTGCGGTGCCGCTCGGCGACGTGGCCGGTGGCGCCGCGTTCGACCCACCGCCAGCGATGCAGAACCCCTATGCGGGCAATCCGCAGGCGATCGCCCAGGGTGAGAACCTGTTCATCAAGATGAACTGCGCCGGCTGCCACAACTACGGCGCCGGTGGCCTGATCGGCCCCAGCCTCAAGGACACTTACTGGCGCTATGGTGGCACGCCGGTGTCGGTGTTCAAGTCGATCTACGAAGGCCGGCCGCAAGGCATGCCGGCGTGGGGCGTGGCGCTGCCGCCGCAGGAGATCTGGAAGATCGTCGCCTACTTGCAGTCGCTTGGGGGCGTGTTCCCGGCCGACCAGTACCAGGCACAACTGCAGGGCGACCGGCTCGGGAATAAAGTCGCCAGCGGAGTCGGCGCGGCGCCGAAGACGACGGCCGTGGGCGCGGCTCGGCCGGACAGTGGCATGGCGCTGCCGGCCGAGGCCGCACCCGACCACGACGTTTCACCCGCACTGGGCGCCAGCCAATGAAACCGCGACGCCTTGCCTGCGCCGCTGCCGCCTTTTATTACGCGCCGCAGGTCGCGATGGCGCAGACGCCCATGTCGTATCTGCGCACGTACGGGCCGGCCGGCGATCCGGCGACCCGGCTGGGCTGGGTGCTGGGGACCGTCTCAGTCGTCGTGATGATCGTGATCGCGCTGCTGCTCGTCGCGGCCGTGCTGCGTCGGCGCCCGAGGCTGGACGATCCGCGCGCGCTCGTGGTGCAGCGTGACGAGGGCGGAATGGGCTGGCTCTACGTCGGCGTCGGCGTCTCGACGATCGTGCTGATCGGTTGCGTGGTCTGGACGCTGTTCACGGTCGCGGCGGTGGCTATGCCGAGACGCACCGACTTGACCCTGCAGGTGGACGCGGCTCAATGGTGGTGGAGCGTGCGCTATCAAAACGATGAACCGTCCCGCATCTTCACGATCGCCAATGAGATCCACATTCCGGTTGGAAGCAAGGTGCGCATCGAGTTGACCAGTCACGACGTGATCCATTCGTTCTGGATTCCCAAGCTCGGCGGCAAGATGGACGTGATTCCGGGCCAGACCAACGTCATGTGGCTGCAGGCCGACCAGCCTGGCGTCTACCGTGGCCAGTGCGGCGAGTATTGCGGTGCGCAGCACGCGCACATGGCGATGTATGTCGTGGCCGACACCGCACAGGACTATCTCGACTGGACCCGCGACCAGTTGCGCGACGCCGCGGCGCCCGACTCGGCGCCGGTGTGGCGCGGCCAGCAAGCTTTTCTTGCGAACTGCGCGGCATGTCATACGGTGCGCGGCACGTCGGCTGGGGGCATTCTGGGCCCGGATCTGACCCATCTGATGAGCCGGCGCACGATCGCGGCGGGACTGTTGCCGAACACGCCGGGCAATCTGGGCGCGTGGATCGCCGATGCACAGGCGCTCAAACCCGGATCGCGGATGCCGAC
>JBBSTP010000048.1:0-11944 GCA_038235795.1 Lysobacterales bacterium
ATACGCTGATCGCTGCGGGCAAGGCCACTGCCGCCTCGTTCGGCCTGGATGCCGAGCGTGCCAGTTTCCATGTGCTCCTCGACGAAGTGGACAGTCTGTGGGAGAACTAACCTCGCCAAACCTGATGCTGACCGGCGTTCCGCGGGGCGGGACCACGCTCGCCTGCCAGTTGCTGCAACGCTGCGACGACACGGTCGCATTGTTCGAACCCATGGATGTGGCGACATTGCCGCGCGACCGCAGCGCGGCCGTGATTGAGGTGCAACGTTTTTTCGTCGACTGTCGCGAGCGGTTGCTGCTCGATGGCAGCGCACCCAGCAAGCATGTGGGCGGCGTGGTGCCGGACAATCCCTTTGCCAGCGCGATCGGCGCCGACGGTAAACGCGAAATGATTGCAGCGTATGGGCGGGTGCGCATCCAGCCGCCTCCGGCACCCGGCTTCACCCTGGTCATCAAGCACAACGCGGCGTTCGCGGCGCTGCTGCCGGAGCTGTCGGCGACATGCCGCATCCTGGCGATCGTGCGCCACCCGCTGTCGGTGCTGGCATCTTGGAACTCGGTGGACCTGCCGGTGAGCTCCGGACGCATTCCCGCCGGGGAACACTTCGACCCGGGACTTACCGCGCTCCTGGACCAGGAGACGGATCCCATGCGACGGCAGTTGCTGGTGTTGGAATGGTTTTTCTCGCGGTTCGACCAACTGCTCCCGGTTAACCAAGTCCTGCGCTACGAGGACATGATTCGTTCGCAGGGCGAACAGCTGCGCACGTTGGCCGGTGTAAGCGGGATCACGACCAAGCGCCTGTCAGACCGCAATGCCAATGTGCTGTATCCACGGACGCTGATTCCGCAGCTTGTCGAAACGCTGCTCGCACAAGCCGGTAGCTGGCAACGCTGGTATCCGCCGGAAACCATCGAGCCGCTCGCAAAGCGCATGCTTGCCACACGCGGGAACCCATGAACGGTCCCACGGTTCGTTTCCTCATCGGCGGTGTGCAGAAAGGCGGTACCTCAGCGCTGGCACGCTATCTGCAATCCCATCCTGACATTCGCCTGCCCACCGGGAAGGAAGCGCACGTGTTCGACGATGTTCGGGCAGGCGACTGGACCGCAGAGCATTTCGAAGCGGAGTACCAAGGCCATTTCCCGTACGGGCACGGGTCCCCATCCGCCATTTGCGGCGATGCCACCCCCATTTACTGCTTCCATCCCGCACTGATCGAACGAATCGCACGCTATAACCCGGCGATGCGGTGGATCATCCTGCTGCGGGATCCGGTCGAGCGCGCGATTTCGCATTACTACATGGAGCGCAACCGCGGGACCGAATCGCTCCCGCTCGCGGCTGCCCTGCTGGCCGAGCCCTGGCGGCTGCGAGGAAGGCAGGACGACTTTTCCACCGATTCCCCGTTGCGGCGCCATAGCTATTGCGCGCGCGGCCGCTATGCGCGGCAGCTCGACGCGCTGTATGCGCACTTTCCGCGGGATCAGGTCCTGATACTCAGAAGCATGGACCTGCTCGCCGACCCCGGACACTCGATGGATCGCGTGTACTCATATCTCGAGGTGGCCCCGCCAACGGGTACGACGCAATTCGAACGGGTTTTTCAAGGCTGGTATGGAGGCGAGGCCCGGCATCCGTGGGTTCGTTGGGTCCTGCGCCAGCGCTTTCGCGGCGAACTGTCGCTGCTGCGCTCGCGGCATGGTGTCAGTTTCGACGCCGACGCCAAGCATGTGTCGACAATGGCATAATCGCCTCCCTTCCCCCTGTAGCAGGATCGATGGCCCGCCCGGCATACGGCCTGCTGCGACGCCAACCGAGAATCCCATGACTTCGATCCGCGTGCTTGCCCTGTGTGCCGCCCTGGTACTGACCGCCTGCAACGAAGGCGCTGAAGAACGCGTCGACGCGCAGGCTCCCTCCGGCACGACGACCGCGGGACAACAGGCGCCAGAAACCGCAACGTTGCCAGCAAAACCTGGCCCCGATAGCCTGCTTCCGGCGGAAGTCAGCGACAGCGCGGTCACCATCGGCACGTCCGTTGCCAATGACCGCGCTGTGAAATCAGCGCAGGCGCAATTCAGCACCAGCGACACCGTGTACGCAAGCGCGTCCGTTCGGGGCAAGCCGGGAGCCAGCGTGTCCGTCTACTGGACCTACCAGGACGGCACCACGCACAAGGAAGAGACCCGGGAGCTGAAGGCTGGCGGCACCCAGCCGGTGGCGTTCTCCTTCACGAAGGCCGATGGAATGATCCCGGGCAAATACAACGTGCAGATCGACGAAGACATGACCCCGGTCGGGATCGCCGACTTCGTGATCAAGTAAGCCTCGGTTCCCGGCGCGAGGGCAACAGGCGGATAGCCTGCCGGCGCCTCAGGTGACCGCGGTCACACCAGGGCCGATGCAAGATCCGCGCGCAGGTCGGCGACGTCCTCGATGCCGACGCTGAGCCGTACCAGCTCGTCGCCGATGCCGAGCGCGGCGCGGCGGTCTGGCGGGATCGAGGCATGGGTCATTACCGCCGGATGGTTGACCAGCGATTCCACCCCGCCCAGCGATTCGGCCAGGGTGAACAGGTCGAGGCGTTCGCAGAAGCGCTTGGCTGCTTCAAAGCCGCCGTTGAGCCGGATCGACAGCATCCCGCCGAACCCATCCATCTGCCGCGCCGCAAGCGCATGGTGCGGATGCGAAGGGAGGCCCGGATAGATCACCTCGCTGACCGCCTCCTGCGTCTGCAGCCACTTCGCCAAGGCCAATGCGTTATCGCAATGCGCGCGCATGCGCAGGTGCAGCGTCTTCAAGCCGCGCAATGCCAGGAAGCTGTCGAACGGACCCTGCACCGCGCCCACCGAGTTCTGCAGGAACGCCATCTGCTCAGCCAGTTCGCTGTTGTCGCCGACCACCAGCATGCCGCCGACCATGTCCGAATGGCCGTTGAGGTACTTGGTCGCCGAATGCATGACGATGTCGGCGCCCTGTTCCAGCGGGCGCTGCAGGATCGGCGAGGCAAAGGTGTTGTCGACCGCGACCAGCAGGCCATGGCGTTTCGCGATCGTCGCGATCGCGGCGATGTCGACGATCTTCAGCAACGGATTGGTCGGGGTTTCGATCCAGACCAGTTTCGTCCTCGGCGTGATCGCGGCTTCGAACGCGGCGGCATCGGTCAGGTCGACGAAACTGAAATCCAGCGCTGCACTGCGCCGGCGCACGCCCTCGAACAATCGATAGCTGCCGCCGTAGATGTCGTCCATCGCGATCACGTGGTCGCCGCTGTCGAGCAGCTCCAGCAAGGTCGCAGTCGACGCCAGGCCCGATGCAAACGCGAACCCGCGGCTGCCGCCTTCCAGCGAGGCGATGCAGCGCTCGTAGGCGAAACGGGTCGGGTTGTGGGTTCGCGAATACTCGAACCCCTGGTGCACGCCCGGGCTGGTTTGCGCGTAGGTGCTGGTGGCGTAGATCGGCGGCATCACCGCGCCGGTGGTCGGATCCGGTGACTGTCCGCCGTGGATGGCGCGGGTGGCCAAGGCCAGTTGCTTGTCGTCGCTCATTGCGGGGTCCTTGCCATGTTTTTTCTGGAGGTAGTTACTGCACGCGACGGCGCAGGTAGTTGAGCAGGTCGATGCGGGTGATCAGACCGAGGAAGCGCTCGCCGTCCATCACGATCGCCACGTGGCCTCGGTCGAACACCGGCAGCAACGATTCGATCGGCGCACGCACCGCGACCTTGTCCAGCTTGCTGACCATCGCGGTGGATACCGGATCGCGGAAGCGCGCTTCATCGCCGTACACGTGCAGCAGCGCGTCGGACTCATCGATGATGCCGACGATGCTGTCGCCCTCCATCACCGGCAACTGGCTGACGTCATACAGCTTCATGCGCTGCCAGGCGGTGATCAGCAGGTCGGCGGGACCAACCACCACGGTGTCGCGCGCGGCGAACGGGCGCAAGATGAGATCGCGCAGGTCGCCGAACTGTTCGCGTTCCAGGAAGCCGTTGTCGAGCATCCAGTAGTCGTTGTACATCTTCGACAGGTACTTGTTTCCGGTATCGCAGACGAACGTAAGCACGTTCTTCGGCGTGGTCTGCTCGCGGCAGTATTTCAGCGCGGCCGCCAGCAGGGTGCCGGTCGAAGAGCCGCCGAGGATGCCTTCCTTCTCCAGCAATTCGCGCGCGGTCAGGAAGCTTTCCTTGTCGCTGATCGCGTACGCCTTCTTGACCCGGGTGAAGTCGGCGATCGACGGCAGGAAATCCTCGCCGATGCCTTCGACCATCCAGCTGGCGGATTTTTCGACGATGTCGCCTCGGTTGATGTAGTCCTCGAGGATCGAACCGACCGGATCGGCCAGGATCAGTTCGGTATGCGGGGACTGGGTGGCGAAACAGCGCGACAGGCCGGTCATCGTCCCCGAGCTGCCGCAGCCGAACACGATCGCATCCAGTCCACCCACATCGGCCATCTGCCGCAGGATTTCCGGACCAGTGCCGGTTTCGTGCGCGGCCGGGTTGTCGGGATTGCCGAACTGGTTGATGAAGTACGCACCCGGCGTTTCGCGGGCGATGCGCTCAGCCATGTCCTGGTAGTAATCCGGGTGACCCTTGGCCACGTCCGATCGGGTCAGCTGCACCTGCGCGCCCATCGCCTTGAGGTTGAAGATCTTCTCCCGGCTCATCTTGTCGGGCACCACCAGGACGAGTTTGTAGCCTTTTTGCTGGGCCACCAGGGCCAGGCCAATGCCGGTGTTGCCGGCAGTCCCTTCGACCAGGGTGTCGCCGGGCTTGATGTCGCCGCGGCGCTCAGCCGCCTCGATCATCGACATGCCGATGCGGTCCTTGATCGAGCCGCCGGGGTTCTGGCTTTCCAGTTTCAGGTACAGCGTGCACGGGCCGGTGTCGAGCCGACGGGCGCGGACGATCGGAGTGTTGCCGACCAAATCAAGGACGGAATCGTGGGTCGCCATGCTCAGGACACGCGTTGCGGGCAAGCTGGCAATTCTAACAGCGGGGCACCCTCATCCCCAGATTGAAACGGGCGGCGACGGCCAACGAGGAGGCCATGCGCCGCCCTCGACTAGGCCTAATGGCTGTCGTACATGCGGATCAGGCGATCCTTGGCCGCGAGCTTTTCGCGCTTCATCTGGCCGAGAGTGACGTCATCCAATGGCAGCACGCCAAGTTCGGCGTCCAGCACCTGCTTGTCCAGCTCCTTGTGCCGGTAGTACAGCTGCCGGAATTCGGTATCGGCTTTCATCATTGCTTCAAGTTCTTCCTGCGGTTGTGCTTCGAACATGGAAACCTCCTTTCAGGTCACAGCGATGCGGAGCCTGGCCAGTCTGGCCGGGGCGCGCGGGGGTGGCAGGTGGGGCCTGCCATGAGGATGCGTCCATCCACATGATGGGCGCGGGAAAGAGTGCCGCGGAGGTGCCTTGTAAAGGCGTGCCTGATTCAAAAACTGATACGCCCCGGCTGTGGACAGCGCGGGGCGTACTGGGATTGAATCTGGACCGCGTGCTGATGGGTTCGCGGGGTCGATATCCGGGTTGTCCAACAGATCATGCATTGACCAGTCTCCGGCCAGATGGGAGTTCAGGAATTCGAACCATCCGGGTGATCGACCCTACTCCTGCCCCCCGCGTGCCGCAAGGCACCGCGATGAACGGTCGAAGCACTCATGCGGTTGCGAAATAGGTCTCCAACCACTTGTTTTTCAGGGGTTCCTGCTGACGATGATATCGACGCGACGGTTTTTCGCGCGACCCGCGGCGTTGACATTGTCGGCGATGGGTTCAGCTTCGCCCCGGCCCTGCGCCTCAACGCGACCACGGGCCAAACCGGCCTCGATCAGGCCTGCACCCACCGCTTCGGCGCGGCGTTGCGAGAGCGCTCGGTTGGCCGCGTCTTCCCCTTGGCTATCGGTATGTCCGAGCACCTGCACGCTGCTGGCGTTCAATGCCTTCAGGTACACGCCCAATGCGCGCACGCGGGCAGCGGCGCCTGTCCTCAGCTGGGCCTGGCCGGACCCGAAGGCATCTCCGGCCAGGGTGAACACCTCACCTTGGGCAACCTGGCGCGATGGCGGCAGCTTGGCACCTGCCACCAGCTCGGCTTCCTGGCGAGCCAAGACGGCTTCCTTTTCGCGTGCGGCTGCCACCCGGGTACCCTGGTCGATCTGGGCACTGTCCAGCACCGCGTCGGCCTGCTCCCGCGCACTGGCTTGGGCCTCGGCGGCGGCGCGCAGGCGCGCAGCCTCCTCGGCCTGCATCTGCGCCTGCATCCGCAACCGCTCGGCTTCGGCACGAGCGCGATCGGCATCACGACGACTGGCCTCGACCAGCAATTCGCTGCGCTCTCGCGCCAGACTGTCGATCTGCCGGCGCGCCGCCTCGATCCGGGCCGCCTGCTCGGCGATCCCGACCCGGCGGTCGGCCTGGATCTCCGCTGCCGGACGGGTGCGACTGTTGCTGGCCTGCAACGCGGCCAGCGCTTGCCGCGCCTGCAGGCGCTCATATTGGGCGAAGGGGTTCAGCCGCGGATCTGCATCCAGCAGTTGCAGGCGCTGCTCGGGCGGGCCGGAGGTTGGCGGCAGGTCGAGCGGACTGTCTCCGGCTTGCATCGGGTCCATCCGCAGACGGGCACGCAGTTCAGCGATCTCCGCCTGTTGCTGGCTGAATTCGGCGCGGGTGACCGCAGCGCGACTGAGCGTGTAGGCCATGTCGGCATCGGCCGCCGCGGACAACGCCGCGCCGCGCGCCTCGTCATCGCGGCCGCGGGCCATCGCCGCCTGCGCATGTTCCAGGCTTGCGCGCGCCTGTTCCACCTGCGCCGGTGCGTACTGGTCGGCATCAGCGCCATCCGCACGCGCCACCGCCTGGCGCGCCGCATCGAGTTCGGCGGTGGGTGGCGGGAGGGTGGCGCAGGCCGACAGGACCAGTGCAAGGCCGGCGGCGCAGGCGTTCAGCGTTGGACGGAAGTGTGCGAAGCTTGGGCGCATATGGGGAACCGTGTGGTGTCAAGACATCAGCGGTCATTGTGGGAAGCTGGCGGCGCAAGCGCAAATCGCCGGCAGGACTTGAAGGAACCTGTGCAATGGATATTGGCTACTTCCTGAAGTTGATGGCGGAAAAAAACGCCTCGGATATGTTCCTGACCGTCGGCGCGCCGGTGAACATCAAGATCGAAGGGCAGCTGCACGCACTGGGCAGCGCGCCCTTGCCCACGGGGATGCCGAAGAAGGTTGCCTATTCGCTGATGAGCGAGACACAGGTTGAGGAGTTCGAGCGGGAACTGGAACTGAACATGGCAATTGCGGTGCCCGACTCCGGCCGCTTCCGCGTCAATGTGTTTATGCAGCGCGGTGAGGTCGGCGTGGTCATCCGCGCGATCCGCAGTGTGATCCCGAGCATCCAGGAGCTGCAGCTGCCCGAGGTGCTCAAGGACATCATCATGGCGCCGCGTGGCCTGGTGCTGATCGTCGGCTCTACCGGCTCCGGCAAGTCGACCACGCTGGCGTCGATGATCGACCACCGCAACAGCACCACCTCCGGCCATGTCCTCACCATCGAGGACCCGATCGAGTACCTGCACCGGCACAAGAAATCCATCGTCAACCAGCGCGAAGTCGGACTGGACACCCACAGCTTCCATGCCGCGCTCAAGAACGCGATGCGCGAGGCGCCCGACGTCATCCTGATTGGCGAAATCCGCGACGCCACCACCATGGAAGCGGCCATCGCCTTCGCCGAGACCGGCCACATCTGCCTGGCCACCCTGCACTCCAACAATGCCGACCAGACCATCGAGCGCATCCTCAACTTCTTCCCCGAGGGCGCGCACAAGAACGTGCTGATGAATCTATCGCTCAACCTCAAGGCGGTGGTCAGCCAGCGACTGGTGGTGGGCATGGACGGGCGCCGCCTGCCTGCTGCCGAAGTATTGATCAACACTCCGATGATCCGCGACCTGTTGCGCCGCGGGCAGATCCACGAAATCAAGCAGGCGATGGAAGAGTCGCTGGAAGAAGGCATGCAGAGCTTCGACCAGCACCTGTTCCGCCTCTACAAGGAAGGCCAGATCGAACGCGAGGAAGCGCTGAAGGCGGCCGACTCGAGCGATGGCCTTGCGTTGAAGTTCCGCCTGTCCGAAGGCGCCAGCGGCGAGCACGATCCCTACGCCGACGTGTTCAGCGCCGCGGGATCTCACTAGGCGCGCTGCCGAACCTCAGCGCTGGGCTGCAGGGGCGTCCGGCTGCCGTTCCGGGCGCGCGGCATCGAATGCCGGCAACGCCAGGCAGGCCGCGTCGATCCGCTGCAGGGTCGGGAACGCATCCATGTCCACCGCGAACCGCCGCGCGTTGTAAACCTGCGGGATCAGGCAGCAATCCGCGAGCCCGGGCGAGTTGCCTTCACAGAAGTCACCCGTGGACGGATGTTCGCCCAGCATGGCCTCGGCCGCGGTGAAGCCATCGACGATCCAGTGCCGAACCCATTCGTCCCGTTCTGGCTGCGGCACGTTCCATTCACGCTCGAAGTACTGCAGCACCCGCAGGTTACTGAGCGGATGGATATCGCAGGCGACCAGCAATGCCAGCGAACGCACGCGCTGGCGCTCGCGTGCGGTGCTGGGCAGGAGCGCAGGTTGCGGGAAAACCTCGTCCAGGTATTCCAGGATCGCCAGCGACTGGCTCAGCCGCCGATGACCATGACACAGCACGGGTACCAGCTGCTGCGGATTGATCTGCCGGTATTCGAGCGAATGCTGCTGGCCACCATCACGCACCAGATGCACCGGCACGATGTCATGCGCCAGACCCTTGAGGTTCAGGCCTATGCGCACACGGTAGGCGGCGCTGGAGCGCCAATAGGAATACAGCTGCAACGATTCGCTCACCGCCCCTCCCGTGCATGCTGGTCGCCGTCCTGCACATTACCGGCGCCGGCCGCGCGACGAAAGCCGTTCAGCATCCTGAAATGACCGTCAGGCGTCCTGTCGCTCGATGTGCTGCTCGATCGCGCCAAAAATGCTGACCCCGTCGCGATCCAGCATTTCGATGCGGACGCTGTCGCCGAAGCTCATGAACGGCGTGCTCGGCTTGCCGTCGCGCAGGGTCTCGACGGTGCGTTGCTCGGCGAAGCAGGACGCGCCCAGCGTCGTGTCCTCATTGGCGACCGTGCCGGAACCGACAATCGTGCCGGCGGACAGCGGTCGGGTTTTGGCGACGTGCGCCACCAGTTGCGCGAAATCAAATTGCATGTCGACGCCGGCTTCGGGCGCGCCGAACCATTCGCCATTGACGTGGCTCAGCAGCGGCAGGTGCAGCTTGTTGTCACGCCAGTGCTCGCCGAGCTCATCCAGGGTCACGAACACCGGGCTGAGCGTCGAACGCGGCTTGGACTGGACGAAGCCGAAGCCCTTGGCCAGTTCACCCGGGATCAGGTTGCGCAGTGAGACATCGTTGATCAGACCGACCAACTGGATGTGCGCAACGGCGCCTTCCGGGGTGACGGCCATCGGCACGTCGTCGGTAATCACCACAACCTCGGCTTCCAGGTCGATGCCGTAGTCCTCGCTGACTACTTTCACCGGATCGCGCGGACCAAGAAAGCCGGCGCTGACCGCCTGGTACATCAGCGGATCGACGTAGAAGCTTTCCGGTACCTCGGCGCCGCGCGCACGGCGCACGCGCGCGACATGCGGCAGGTACGCGCTGCCATCAACGAACTCGTAGGCGCGCGGCATCGGTGCGGCCAGCGCGCGCATGTCCACGTCGAACACGCCGTCGGCGCTGCCGTCATTAAGTGCATCGGACAGCGCATTAAGTCGTGGCGCCAGGTTCGACCAGTCTTCCAGCGCGCGCTGCAGGGTCGGCGCGACGCCGGTGGCGCGCACCGCCTTGCTGAGATCGCGGGAGACCACGATCAGGGTGCCGTCACGTCCGCCTTCCTTCAGGGAGCCCAATTTCATGGTGACCTCGATTCAGCTGCGCCTTGGCGCGTTAGTTGCGATTGTAACGATGTGGCGTGCGCGGCGAAGTGAGCGCGCGGCGCTTACCGCCGGCCATTCGCTACGCGGTTCGAAATGCCGCTACGCAAACACCCGACGGTCTCGCCGCACCGATTTCCCGAGCGATGGTCAACCATCATCCTTCGTCATCGCCCTGGAATCCCGCCGCGCGAAACGTCAGCACAAGCGTGTCGCGGTGCCCGTCATCATCAAGCGGCTGGATTGGCGTGGATTCGTGGATGACCCGCGCATCGTCCAACAAAAGCATTGACCACGGCTCGCCGAGGGTGAATCGCTGCCCGTCCGGGCCATTGGCCTGGAACACGCGGGTTTCGCCACCCTTGATCGCATGCCGGGCGACCAGCAACACGGCGACGAAATCCACGCCGTCGCGATGCGCGCCCTCCGGCGTCGGCCGGCCGAGGCCATCGCTGGTGTCGATGCGGAACTGGTGGGCCTCGATATGCCAGCGCGGCGCCGGCATCGCCGCGGAACAGATATCCGCCAAGCCCAACAACAAGTTCCCCCATGCCGGATCTGACGCGATCGCCGGTTCGATCGGCTCGAACCAGCGCTCCATCCCGCCATGCAGCGCGTTGTAGTCCTCGGACTGCCAATGCATGCGGTGCGGCGCCTGCTGCAGCACGCCGGATTCGGCAATGAAGCAGGAATGCCGGCGCTTGCGGTAGTTGCCGCCGTCCTTGAGGTAATGATCCAGCTGCAGGTCGTCCCAGCTCGTGGTCAGCACATCGAGATCGGCTCGGCTGACACCAGCCAACGCGGCGACATCGCCCGGCGCCAGCACCGCATAGCCACGGCTGCGCAAAGCGCCCTCCACGTCGTCCAGCGGTGTCTTCGGTGCGGCGAAACTGGCAACCATGCATGGCTCCTTGGCGGGCGCCATTGTCGCACCGCCAGCCGTCATCGAAAGATGCCTGCCATAAAAACGAAACCCGCCTTGCGGCGGGTTCGTCGTGATCGCGCTTGCTGCTTCGCGATGATGGGTATGGCAGCCCCGGATGGATTCGAACCACCGAATGTCTGCGTCAGAGGCAGATGCCTTACCGCTTGGCGACGGGGCTATAACTCGAACTGTAAATCAAAACGCGCTTGCTTGAGGAATTTGCCGGCCAGCGCGCGTCCATTCGTTTTCTGGCTAAGGCGCGTCGGCGAAGACAGTACAGGTCGTACGGCGAGCCGGCGCGCCAACGCCAGAAGGCGAAGGGATCAGCGCTTGGAGAACTGGGTGGCGCGACGTGCTTTATGCAGGCCCACCTTCTTGCGCTCGACTTCACGCGCATCGCGGGTCATGAAACCGGCCTTGCGCAGGTCAAGCTTCAGGGTTTCGTCGTATTCCACCAGTGCACGCGAGATGCCCAGGCGGATCGCACCGGCCTGGCCGGTGGTGCCGCCGCCGGTGGTGGTGGCGACGATGTCGAAGGTCTCGGTGTGCTTGGTCAGCTCCAACGGCTGGCGCACGATCATGCGCGCGGTCTCACGGCCAAAGAACTCATCCAGCGGAAGGTCGTTGACGGTGATGGTGCCGGAACCCTTGCGCAGGAACACGCGGGCGATGGAGGACTTGCGGCGGCCGGTGCCGTAATTCTGGGCCGAGCTGTTATTAGATGGGTTTGCCATGATCAGATGATGTCCAGCTGCTGCGGCTGCTGCGCCGCGTGCGGATGTTCGGAACCCTTGTAGACCTTGAGCTTGCGGTACATCGCGCGACCCAGGGTGTTCTTCGGCAACATGCCCTTGACCGCGATCTCGATCACGCGCTCGGGGTGGCGATCCAGCGCCTGTGCCAGGTTCTCCGTCTTCAGGTTGCCGACGTAACCGGTGAACCGGTGGTACAGCTTGTCCTGGAGCTTCTTGCAGGTCACCACGATCTTCTCGGCGTTGATCACGACGAGGTAATCACCACAGTCGACGTGGGTGGTGAA
>JBBSTP010000049.1:0-11708 GCA_038235795.1 Lysobacterales bacterium
ATCATGAAGGCCTATGACGTCGCCTTCAGTCTTGGCGATGGCCTGCGCCCCGGCTGCATTGCCGATGCCAATGACGCCGCCCAGTTCGGAGAGCTGGAAACCTTGGGCGAGTTGACCAAGATCGCGTGGAAGCATGACGTGCAGACCATGATCGAGGGCCCCGGCCATGTGCCGATGCAGCTGATCAAGGAAAACATGGAGAAGCAGCTGGTTGAGTGCGGCGAGGCGCCGTTCTACACCCTCGGGCCGCTGACCACCGACATCGCGCCCGGCTACGATCACATCACCAGTGCGATCGGCGCGGCGATGATCGGCTGGTACGGCTGCGCGATGCTCTGCTACGTCACCCCGAAGGAACATCTCGGATTGCCGAACCGGCAGGACGTGCGCGACGGGATCATGGCCTACAAGATCGCGGCCCATGCGGCCGACCTGGCCAAGGGCCATCCGGGCGCGCAGGTGCGCGACAACGCGCTGAGCAAGGCGCGCTTCGAGTTCCGCTGGGAGGACCAGTTCAACCTGGGGCTGGATCCTGAAAAGGCCACGGAGTTCCACGACGAGACCCTGCCCAAGGACGCGCACAAGGTCGCGCACTTCTGCTCGATGTGCGGCCCGCATTTCTGCAGCATGAAGATCACCCAGGACGTACGCGACTACGCGGCCGAACACGGCTTTGATGACGTCGCCGCGATCGATGCCGGCATGGCCGAAAAGGCCATGGAGTTCCGCGAGGCGGGCGCCGAGGTCTATCGCGAGGCATGAGCATGTGGCGCAAGGGCGAGGTAGTGCGCACAGGGCTCAGTTTCGGCAGCGCGCTGGCGATGGTGATTTCATGGACGGCGAACAAGTCGCTGCTGTGGGTGATCGTGCATGGGCTGTTGTCGTGGCTGTACGTGATCTATTTCGCGCTGCGCTATCACTTCAAGCTTGTGGCCTTCTGACATGCGGTCCCCAGCGACTTTCGCCGGATGGAGCCGGATCGCGCGGCGGCATCCGTCGGCCTTCCTGCTGGCGGCGCAGCTGATCAGCCTGATCCTGTATCCGCTAATGGATGAAAGCAGCAGCGGACGCGTGTTGTTCGGTGCGGTTGCGCTGGTCGTCGTCCCGCTGGCGGTGTGGGTGGTCAAGCGCAGCCCGACCGCCAATCTGGTGGCGTGGCTACTGGCAGTGCCAGCGATCCTGCTGGTCATCGGCGGTGTCCTGCTCGATCAGCGCGCCTTGTTGCCCATATCCGCCGTCTTCGAATCGGCACTGTATTTCTATGCGGCCTACAGCCTGATCTGCTACATGCTGCAGGATCATCGTGTCACCACCGACGAGCTGTTCGCCGCAGGGGCCACCTTTACGTTGCTGGGTTGGGCGTTTGCGTATGCGTACTACGCGTGCCAAGCGTGGGTGCCTGGCAGTTTCATAGGCGCGGTCGAGCCGGAACGGCCACGGCAATGGATGGAGCTGCTGTTCCTGAGTTTCACCAACCTGTCCGCGACCGGCCTTGGCGACGTCCTGCCGATCAGCTCGCCCGCCCGTGCGTTGGCCATCCTGGAGCAGTGCGCGGGCGTGGGCTTCGTGGCCATCGCGGTCTCCCGCCTGATCGGCTTGAGCATTGCCCGCCACGACACCAATTGAAGCCAGTGTCGTAAGATTTGGAGATGCCGGAATCACCGGCAGGGACAGACCGTGAAACTGCCTTTTCCCTTCATCCAACTGCCACTGCAGTGCGACCCACTCGCGCTTCAATGGGAAATCGAGGCTTTGGGTGAGGCTGCCTGGCGGCCCCACCCGCAGAAGTTCGCCGGTAACACCATGTTGCCGTTGCTGGCGGTTGGCGGTGATCCGGCCAACGAGACCTTCGACGGCGTCATGGCGCCCACCGCAGAGCTGGAGCGGTGCCCGTACCTGATGCAGGTGATGGCGAGCCTGGGTGCGACATTGGGCCGCACGCGTCTGATGCGATTGGCGGGGCAGGCCGAGGTCGCGCCGCACGTCGACCGGGCGTATTACTGGGCTGAGCGCGTCCGCGTGCACGTTCCCATCGTGACCCAGCCAACGGTGCGGTTCGAATGCGGCGAGGAGGTCATCAACATGGCGGCCGGCGAGTGCTGGATCTTCGACACCTGGCGCAGGCACCACGTGGTCAATGATGCCAGCCAGAGCCGCATCCACCTCGTGGTGGACACCGTGGGCGGCGCGCGGTTCTGGGACCTGGTACAGCGCGGCAGGCCCAACCGCAGGCAGGCGCAGGGTTGGCAGCCCGCCATGGTTTCGCCGGAGACCCCTGCGCGACGACCCGTGCTGGTGTGCGAGCATTTCAACGTCCCCGACGTGATGTCGCCGTGGGAGGTCGATTACCACCTGCGGCAGTTGCTGGCAGATGCCGATCCCGGGGATCCGCACCTGCGCATTGCGCATGCCGAGATCCAGCGGCTGTTCCAGCACTGGCGTGGCCTGTGGGCGCGCTTCGGCGACTCCGGCGAAGGCAAGGACGAATACTGGAACGCATTGGAACAATTCGTCCAGCGGCTGCCGCAGCCCGTCGCGAACATCCGGCTGCGCAACGGCACCCTTTGGATCGAGGGCATCCTGGCGAGAGTCGCCAAGACGTCCGTCAGGATGGCCAGCGCGGGGTGAAGGCCCCTTTATAGCGTTGAAACGGGCTGCAGTGCAGTTCAGAAATTGGGCTTGTCCGCCTCGGATTCGTAGCGTTGGATCGACTCGGTGACAAGCCGCCGTGCCTCGTCGCGACCGCCCCAGCCATCGAGCTTGACCCACTTGCCTGCTTCCAGGTCCTTGTAGTGCTCGAAGAAATAGCTGATGCGGTCCAGCCAATGCTTGGGCACGTCATCAAGATGGTTGATGTGGGCATAGCCGGGGTAGACCTTGGTGATCGGTACGGCCAGGATCTTCTCGTCTGCACCGGCCTCGTCGACCATTCGCAACACCCCGACCGGGCGTACCCGGATCACCGAGCCCGGGATCAGCGCCAGCGGCATCAGCACCGCCACATCGACGGGGTCGCCGTCGCCGCACAGGGTGTGCGGCACGTAGCCGTAGTTACACGGATAGCGCATCGGCGTGGACAGGACGCGGTCGACGAAGATCGCGCCGCTGGCCTTGTCGACTTCGTACTTGACCGGCTCGGCGTCCTTGGGGATTTCGATGATGACGTTGAGTTCGTCCGGCGGATTGTCGCCGGTGGGGACGAGGCCAAGGCCCATGCTGCAGCTCCAGGAATGCAGGCGGTCCGTCGGGAGCCGCCGTGTAAGGGGAAAGGGCGCGCATTCTAACCCCCAGCCACGGGGGAGGCGGCTCCTGCCACGGCGGCGCCATGAAAAACGGCGACCTTGCGGTCGCCGTTCTCGTTTCCGGATGTCGTCTCGCGATCAGTCGCGCAGCCTGGACAGGTAGCGGTTGGCCCAGCGGTTGGCGACCGAGCCCGCAGCCTCCCGTCCACCCAGCCCGAAGGCCAAGGCGACGGCGACCGCGATTGCACCAAGGATCAGGCCAAAGGCGAGGTTGACGATGTCGTCGGCGACGCCCATTGCGCGCAGGCCCATGGCCAGCACCAGGCCCAGGATCGCGACCCGCGCGATCTGCGCCAAGCCCCGCCCATCGGGATTGGCCCGTTCGATCGCCTTGCCGGCGAGGTCCGCCAACCAGAATCCGACCACGAAGATCACCAGGCCCAGCAGCACGTCGGCGCCGAAGGCAATGAAGTCCTCGAGCAGGCCGTGCACGCCGTCGAACCCGACCAGGCCGGCGGCCTCGACGGTCGCAAACAGCATGATGAAGAACAGGGCGACGCGGCCACCAAGTTCAGACAGGGTCAGCCTCGACTGCATCGTTGCGGACGGATTGACAGGTGGCGATACATCCGCAGTCAGCGGCAACTGCGAGGAGGCGGCAGCGACGTCGGTTTCCTGCAACACCACGCCTTCACTGGAGGCAAACGCATGGCCAAGGCCGATCCGTTCCGGCAGGCGGTCAAAGCCCAGGTTGGCCAGTAGCTTGGCCACCAGTTCGGCAACGAAGCGGCCGATGAACCAGGCCAGGATCAGGATCGCCGCGGCCGCCAGCACGTTCGGCAGGGCTGCCAGGAAAATCCCGAGCATGTTGGTCAGTGGCGCCGAGACCGCCTGTATCCGTAGTGCATCCAGTGCCGCGATCAGGGTCGGCACGATCACCAGTACAAAGGCGAGGTTGCCGCCGAGCGCCGACAGCTTCAGGCCCTTGGTCTCTTCGCGCGCCTCACTGAAGCGATCGATTCCGGTGGTGGCCAGCAGGTTGGTTACCAGTCCGCGCACCGCCTTGGCAATGATCCAGCCCACCACACCAATGATCACCGCAGCGAACAGGTTGGGCAGGATCGACAGGAAACCGGCGGTCATGTTGCTGAGCGGGATCATCAGGCCGTCTATCTGCAGCGCACCGACGATCGCTGGCAGGAACAGCAGCAGCACCAACCAGTAGGCGACGTTGCCCATGGTGTTGGACAAGGGTTGCATGTCGGCAGATTCGGACAGTTTTTCGTCCATCCGGGTTGCGCCAAGCGCCTTGTTGACGACCGTGCGCACCAGGGTTGCGACCAACCAGGCCAGCAGCGCCAGCAAGAGCGCCAGTAACAGCCGTGGCAGGTACATCATGACCGTGCTGGCCAGCGTTGACAGTGGTCCGGAGACGCCGTCCACGTGCAGCACGCTGAACACGCCGATCAGGGTGAGCAACAGCAGTGCCCAGAACACGATGCGGCCAGCCAGGCGCTCGAAATCGAAGCTGGTCCTGGTCTGGACGCCCAGGCGCTCATTGGTCTTCAGGGCGCCTAGCCCCTTGCGGGTGGCGCCCGCGGCGATGAGCGCCACGATCCAGCCCACAAGCAGGATGGCCACCGCGCCAAGCACGCTTGGCAGGTAGGTTCCGAACGAATGTTGCAGCGATTCTTGCCAGGTCACTGGTTGCATGGAGCGTCTCCCCTATGGATCGCGTTGAATCCGTGGCCGGCGCGATCGTGCATGGACGGCTCGTGGCGAGCCGTGTCAACCCTCACTATGCCAAACGAGAGATGAATATCTTGTTGTCTTGGGCGAAAACACCGTCGATGACGCCATATTGGCGACCAAACGAAAAACGGCGGCCCTGTGGCCGCCGTTTTCATGATGTCAACGCATGCTGTTACAGCAGCGGCACCATCAGCAACGCAACGATGTTGATGATCTTGATCAGCGGATTGATCGCCGGGCCGGCGGTGTCCTTGTAGGGATCACCGACGGTGTCGCCGGTTACCGCGGCCTTGTGCGCCTCGGAGCCCTTGCCGCCGCAGTTGCCGTCCTCGATGTACTTCTTGGCGTTGTCCCACGCACCGCCGCCGGTGGTCATCGAAATCGCCACGAAGATGCCGGTGACAATGGTGCCGATCAGCAGCCCGCCGAGCGCCTGCGCGCCCAGTACCAGTCCAACCACCACCGGCACCGCCACCGGCAGCAGCGACGGTACGATCATTTCCCTGATCGCCGACTTGGTCAGCATGTCCACGGCCCTGCTGTAATCGGGCTTGGCGGTGCCTTCCATGATGCCGGGGATGTCGCGGAACTGGCGGCGCACTTCCTCGACCACCGCGCCGGCCGCGCGGCCCACGGCTTCCATCGCCATCGCGCCGAACAGATACGGAATCAGGCCGCCGATCAGCAGGCCGATGATCACCATGTGGTTGGACAGGTCGAAGGTGTACACCACGCCCGGGTTGTTGGCTTGCAGGTTGTGGGTGTAGTCGGCGAACAGGACCAGTGCCGCCAGCGCCGCTGAACCGATCGCGTAGCCCTTGGTCACCGCCTTGGTGGTATTGCCGACCGCATCCAGCGGGTCGGTGATGTTGCGGATCTCAGGTGGTAGCTCGGCCATCTCGGCGATGCCGCCGGCGTTGTCGGTGATCGGGCCGTAGGCGTCCAGCGCCACGATCATCCCGGCCATCGAGAGCATCGCGGTGGCGGCGATGGCGATGCCGTACAGGCCGCCCAGCGCATGCGCGCCCC
This sequence comes from Lysobacterales bacterium, assembly GCA_038235795.1. GTDB lineage: Bacteria > Pseudomonadota > Gammaproteobacteria > Xanthomonadales > Xanthomonadaceae > Thermomonas. The sequence continues at coordinate 6,024 of JBBSTP010000049.1, forward strand.
AGATGGCCGCGCAGATCACCACCACCGGATACGCGGTGGACTTCATCGACACGCCGAGGCCGGCGATGATGTTGGTGCCATGGCCGGTGGTCGAGGCCTGGGCGATGTGCTGCACCGGCTTGAACTGGGTGCCGGTGTAGTACTCGGTGATCCAGACGATCACGCCGGTCAGTGCAAGACCAATCACCGCGCAGCCGAACAGATTCATCGCGCCGTAGCTGTTGTCGGCCATCATTTCGATAGTGACGAAGTAAAAGGCCACCGCCGCCAGCACCGCCGAGACGATCACGCCCTTGTACAGCGCGCCCATGATCGAACCACCTTCTTTCACCTTGACGAACATCGCGCCGATGATCGAGGCGATGATCGACACCCCGCCCAGCACCAGCGGATACAGCACGGCGTTGCGGCCGGCTTCGGCCACCATCAACCCGCCGAGCAGCATCGTGGCGATGATCGTGACCGCATAGGTCTCGAACAGGTCGGCGGCCATGCCGGCGCAGTCGCCGACGTTGTCGCCGACGTTGTCGGCGATCACCGCCGGGTTACGCGGGTCGTCTTCCGGGATGCCCGCTTCGACCTTGCCGACCAGGTCTGCGCCCACGTCGGCGCCCTTGGTGAAGATGCCGCCACCCAGGCGCGCGAAAATCGAGATCAGCGAGGCGCCGAAGGCGAGCCCCACCAGCGCGTGCAGTGCCGGCTCGCCGGTGATGCCCATCTGCTGCAGCGCCATCCAGTAGCCAGCGACGCCGAGCAGGCCCAGCCCGACCACCAGCATGCCGGTGATCGCGCCGCCGCGGAACGCGACGTCCATTGCCGGACCGATGCCACGACGCGCGGCCTCGGCGGTGCGCACGTTGGCACGCACCGAAACGTTCATGCCGATATAGCCGGCGGCGCCCGACAGCACCGCGCCGATCAGGAACCCGATCGCGGTGGGCCAGTTGAGGAAGATGCCGATCAGCACGAACAGCACGACGCCGGCGATCGCAATCGTCGTGTATTGCCGGTTGAGGTAGGCGCGGGCGCCTTCCTGGATTGCGCCGGCGATCTCCTGCATGCGCGGGTTACCGGCGGGCTGCGCGCTGATCCAGCGTGCCGAGATGATTCCGTAAAGAATCGCGATGACGGCGCAAACCAGCGCCAGGACCAAACCGTATTGCTCCAGCATGAACCCCTCCCCAGAGTATTCAAAGGAATAGACAACGAAAGCGTGCCGGCCCGAGGCAGGCAACCGGCCGACTATCGCACAGGCAGGCCCCGCGAGGTCATCGCGGGCCGATAAATCACCCCGGATCTCACCTTGATACCGGCCATGAACCCCATGTTCAGGCCTGTCATGGCAGCCTTGCCGCGTCCAAACACCCATTCCGAACTCACCATGGAGTTGTAGATGTCGCGTTCCCTGTTGATGCTCGCGGGCCTGCTGGCGGTTGCAACCGTCAGCGCAGCCGACCCGAAACCAGAAATCCAGCGCGCGGTCGGGGCGCCGCAGGCAGTCGGCGTCGCCCACACCTTGCGCGTGATCCCGGAAGCCTGCGCCCGGTTGGAAGGCAAGTTCACCGGCGACAAGGCCAAGCCCTACGCATTCGCGGCCGTACCGACCAGTGCGCGTTGCCAAGCGCGCGCACGGCTGGTTGATGCAGTCGGTGCCAAGGCCTCAGTCGCTAGCGGCTGGGTCCTGAATGACGTGATCCGGGTGCCCAGCGCGAGCTGCAAGTCGCAGCAGGCAGTGGTGCGGGTCTGGAGGCAGGCCAGCAAGGCAGCGCCACCCAAACTGGATGCGCAGGGCCGCTCGCGGATCTACCTCAAGGAAGGAATGAAAGCCGCCCGACAGGGCGACTTGGCGGCAATCCCGGTCTATGCGGCGGCAATGAGCCTTGAAGGGATTTCCTGCAAGTAAGCGGGGCCGCTAGCCGGCCACCCGCCTAACTTCGATAGGCCTCTGCGCAAGAATCGCATGCCTTGGCACGGTGGCTCGGCGTGTAAGACCTGCTTGGCTCAGCTTCGCCAGCGCGGCAGCTTGTCTCGCAACGTGGTCTGTTCCAGTACCACGTAATCCGGCAGACCATCTTTGCCGAACGGGGGAAACGCCTCGCCAACGATCAGCGGTTGCAGGTAGCGGCGCGCGGCGGCAGTGATGCCGTACCCGTCCTTGCGGATGAAGCCAGCTGGCATCGTCTTTTCGCGGTTGGCGATGCTGTCCAAAGGCGCGGCTTCGATGGTCCACGAATAGGGCGCGTCGGACGTGCGCGTGATTACCGGCATCACAGCATTCCTGCCGGCCAGGGCGAACTCGACCGCTTTGCGGCCGACCGCCATTGCCTGGTCGAGGTCGGTCTTGCTGGCGATGTGGCGCGCCGAGCGCTGCAGGTAATCGGGCAACGTCCAGTGCACCTTGTAGCCCAGTTCGTCCTTGACCCGTCCGGCCAGGTGCGCAGCGACGCCGCCGAGTTGGGTGTGGCCGAACGAATCGGTGCCGCCGCCCGCGTCGGCAATGAAACGGCCGCGGGCATCGCGGATGCCCTCGCTGGCGACCACCACGCACCAGCCGACGCGCTTGACCACGGCATCGACCTGGGCCAGGAAGGCGGCTTCGTCGTACGCCCGCTCCGGAAACAGGATGATCTGTGGCGCATCATTGCGACTCTCGCCGGCCAGCCCGGCGGCGGCCGCCAGCCAGCCGGCGTGACGGCCCATCGCTTCGTACACGAACACCTTGGTCGAGGTGTCCGACATCGCCGCCACGTCCAGCGCGGCCTCGCGCACGGATACCGCGGTGTACTTCGCCGCGGAACCAAAACCCGGACAGCAGTCGGTCACCGCCAGGTCGTTGTCGATGGTCTTGGGCACGCCGACGCAGGTCAGCGGGTAGTCGTACTCAGCCGCCAGTTGCGAGATCTTGAGCGCGGTATCGGCCGAATCATTGCCGCCGTTGTAGAGGAACCAGCGCACGTCATGGGCGCGGAACACATCCAGCAGGCGTTCGTACTTCGCACGGTCGGCCTCCAATGATTTCAGCTTGAACCGGCAGCTGCCGAACGCGCCACCCGGTGTGTGCGCCAGCGCCTTGACCTGCGCCATGCTCAGCGCCGAGGCGTCGATCAGTTCTTCGCGCAGCGCGCCGAGGATGCCGTTGCGCGCTGCCAGCACCCGCACTTTCCTGGCGCGCGCGGCCTGGATCACTGCCGAGGCAGTGGCATTGATGACGGCAGTGACACCGCCGGACTGGGCGTAAAGCAGGGTGCCGCTGGGCATCTGGAAATCCTGGGTCGAGCCTGAATCGCGAATGGGATACGGTAAGCTGGCCGCCACGCAGGGCCGGAGCCAGTGTAGCGCCGGCCGGTCCTACCATCCTGGAGTGAGTCGATGCGATTGGTTCTGTTGGGTGCACCCGGTTCCGGCAAGGGCACCCAGGCGGCGCGGCTGAAAGAGCACCTGCAGGTGCCGCATATTTCGACCGGCGACCTGCTGCGCGCGGAAGTCGCCGCCGGCAGCCCGCTCGGCCTGGCTGCGAAAGAAGTCATGGCCAGCGGCCAGCTTGTCAGCGACGCGATCCTGCTGGGCATGCTGGAGGATCGCTTTTCCAGGCCGGATACCCGCAACGGCTTCATCCTGGACGGCTATCCGCGCAACTTGGCCCAGGCCGCGGCGCTAGACGTCCTGCTGGCACGCCTGAAGCAACCGTTCGACTATGCGGTGCAGCTGGAGGTCGCAACCGAGCTGCTGGTCGAGCGCATCGCCGGCCGCGCCCAAGCCGAAGGCCGCGCCGACGACAGCCCGGAATCGGTGCGTACCCGCCTGCAGATCTACAACGACCAGACCGCGCCGGTGATCGGCTACTACCGCCAGCAAGGCCAGCTGACCGTGATCGATGGCGTGGGCAGCCTGGACGACGTGTTCACCCGGATTGTCGAGGCGATCCAGCCCGGACATGAAGTCGGCTGAGGTAGTGCGTTCGCATGCCGGCGAACGCAAGTCGCGACGGAATCATCGACATGAAACTCCACATCCTCGGTATCGCCGGTACGTTCATGGGCGGCGTCGCCGCGCTTGCGCGCGAGCTCGGCCACGCGGTGGAAGGCAGCGACCAGGCCGTGTATCCGCCGATGTCCACCCAGCTGGAACAACTCGGCATCGCGCTGTCGCAAGGATATGAGCCGGCCAACATCAGCGCCGATTGCGACCAGATCATCGTCGGCAATGCACTTTCACGCGGCAACCGCGCAGTCGAACATGTCCTCGACCATGGCCTGAACTACACCTCCGGCGCGCATTGGTTGAGTGAGCAGGTCCTGCAAGGCCGCGACACCCTTGCGGTCGCGGGCACTCATGGTAAGACCACCACCACCACGATTCTGGCGTACCTGCTGCAGGCCGCAGGCCGCGAGCCGGGCTTTTTGATCGGAGGCGTGGCCGAAGATTTTGGCGTGTCCGCGCGCATCGGCAGCGGACGCGAGTTCGTGGTCGAGGCCGACGAATACGACACCGCGTTCTTCGACAAACGCAGCAAGTTCGTTCACTACCGGCCGCTGGTCGCAATCCTCAACAACCTGGAATTCGACCACGCCGACATCTTCCCCGACGTGGCCGCAATCCAGCGCCAGTTCCATCACCTGGTGCGCACGGTGCCAGGTCGCGGGCGGCTGATCGTCAATGGCGCCGACGCACGCATCACGGAAGTCCTGGCGATGGGTTGCTGGACGCCGGTGGAGCGTTTCGGCTTCGACACCGGATTCGAGTGGAGTGCACGCAAATTGCGCGACGACGGCAGTGCCTTCGCGGTCCTGCATCAGGGCCACGAACTCGGCATCGTCGAATGGTCATTGCTCGGCGACCACAACGTGCTCAATGCCCTCGCTGCGCTGGCTGCATGTGCTGCGGTGGGCGTCGATGTCGCGGCGGTGATCCCGGCGCTGGCCGCGTTCCGCAGCGTGAAGCGGCGCATGGAAGTGATCGGCGCGCATGCCGGCGTCACCGTCTACGACGACTTCGCCCACCACCCAACCGCGATCGCGACCACGCTGGCCGGTTTGCGCGCGAAGGTCGGCAACGCGCGAATCTTGGTGGCGATGGAGCCGCGCAGCAATTCGATGCGCCTGGGCGCGCATGCCGAGGCGCTGGCACCGTCGCTGGATGGTGCCGACGTGGTGGCGTTCCTGCAGCGCCCGGAACTGGCCTGGGATGCCTGCAAAGTGATGGCCGCGCTAAAAGGCGAGGGCCATGCCGTGGCCGATGTGGATGCTTTGATCGCCACGCTGCGCTCACTGGCGCGCGAGGGCGACCATGTGGTGTTCATGTCCAACGGCGGTTTCGACGGCGCGCCCCGGCGCTTTCTCGCCGCGCTGCGCGATGGCTGACAACAGCACGCCGCTGCCGACGGCGTTACCGCTGTTCCCGCTGCAGAAGACGGTATTCGTGCCGGGTGCGGCGCTGGACCTGCGGATCTTCGAGCGGCGCTACCTGGACATGGTCCGCGAGTGCGGCCGCAGCGGCAGCGGGTTCGGTGTGTGCCTGATCCTGGAAGGCGACGAAGTGGGTTCTCCTGCCGCGCCGGCTGCCTTCGGCACCGAGGCGGTGATCGAGGATTTCGGCACCACGCCCGAGGGCTTGTTGTCGCTGCGCGTGCGTGGCCGGCGACGCTTCCACGTGATTCGTACGGGCGTGCGCGACAGTGGCTTGATC
>JBBSTP010000050.1:0-11592 GCA_038235795.1 Lysobacterales bacterium
TGCTCACCGCCTTCTTCGCCTTGGTCGCGGCCTTGCCCACGGCCTTGGACGCCTTCTTGGCCGCCTTCTTGACCGAGGTCACCGCGTCTCCGGCGCCAGACGCGATGGTGCTGCCCACATTGGCAGCCGCGTCCTTGACCGATTCCGCGGCATTGGACAAGGTTGCCGTCACTCCATTTCCGTTGCTCATGAGCCCCTCCTGCGATGGGCGTTGGTGGTTGGGTACAACAACGCGATGCTATACCCGCAGGCGTCGTGCGTGCAGCGTGACGGACAAGCATCGCAACACCGTTCGCTTCGCTCTCAAGACTTTGTTGCGAGCCAGCCTCAGAATTTACCGTAGTACCCCTCTTTCAACGCATCGAACAGATTGGCGGCGGTGTGCATTTCTCCATCGTATTCAATCTGTTCGTTGCCCTTGACCTCGACCACCTGGCCGTCTTCCAGCTCGAAGCGATACATGGTGTTTTCGAGGTCGGCTTCCTTGACCAGTACGCCCTGGAACGCGGCCGGGTTGAAGCGGAACGTGGTGCAACCCTTGAGGCCCTGCTCATGGGCGTAGCGGTAGATGTCCTTGAAGTCTTCGTACGGGTAATCCGTCGGGACATTCGCGGTCTTGGAAATGGATGAGTCGACCCACTTCTGCGCGGCGGCCTGCACGTCAACGTGCTCCTTCGGGCTCACGTCATCGGCGGCGATGAAGTAGTCGGGCAGCTTGGCGGCGGCATCCTCGGAATACGGCATCGCCTCGGCGTTCACCAGCTCGCGGTAGGCCAGCAGCTCGAACGACCACACGTCGACCTTTTCCTTGGACTTCTTGCCTTCGCGGATCACGTTGCGGCTGTAGTGATGCGCGAACGATGGCTCGATGCCGTTGCTTGCGTTGTTGGCCAACGACAGCGAGATCGTGCCGGTCGGCGCGATCGAACTGTGGTGGGTGAAGCGAGAGCCCACTTCAGCCAGTTCCTCGACGAGTTCTGGCGCGACCTCGGCGATCTTCTGCATGTAGCGGCTGTACTTGGCGTGCAGGGTCTTGCCTTGAATCTGCTGGCCCAGCGTCCAGCCATCGGTCACCATTTCCGGGCGCAGGCGCAGCATCGCCGCAGTCACGTCGAAGGCCTCGTCCATGATAGGCGCGGCGCCTTTTTCCCTGGCCAGCAACAGGCCCATTTCCCAACCTGCCACCGCCATGTCGCGGGCGATGCGCTCGGTGAACTCGCAGCTTTCCCTGCTGCCGTACTTCATCTTGAGCATGGTCACGGTACTGCCCAGGCCAAGGAAACCCATACCGTGGCGTCGCTTGCGCGCGATCTCATCCCTTTGCTGTTGGAGCGGAAGCCCGTTCACTTCAACCACGTTGTCGAGCATGCGGGTGAACACGCGCACCACTTCCTTGTATTCCTCCCAGTCGAACGTGGCCTGGTCGGTGAAGGGGTTGCGGACAAACTTGGTCAGGTTGACCGAGCCCAGCAGGCAGGCGCCGTACGGCGGCAGCGGCTGTTCGCCGCAGGGATTGGTGGCGCGGATGGTCTCGCACCACCAGTTGTTGTTCATCTCGTTGACGCGGTCGATCAGAATGAAGCCCGGCTCGGCGTAGTCATACGTCGAGACCATGATCATGTCCCACAGGTGGCGGGCGCGGATGTGGCCGTAGATCTTGCAGGCCACCAGGCCGTCATCGCGGGTCACGTACGTCACGTGGGTCGGCCATTCGCGCCAGATGACCTGCTCGATGTTGTCGAGGTCGATCTCGTGCGCTTCCTTGGCATTGACCGGAAACACCAGCGGCCAGTCGGCATCGGTCTTGACCGCGTCCATGAAGCCGTCGGTGATCAGCAAGGAGAGATTGAACTGGCGCAGGCGACCGTCCTCGCGCTTGGCGCGGATGAAGTCCTTCACGTCCGGATGCGACACGTCGAACGTACCCATCTGCGCGCCGCGGCGGCCACCGGCCGAGGACACGGTGAAACACATCTTGTCGTAGATATCCATGAACGACATCGGGCCCGACGTGTACGCACCGGCGCCGGCGACGAACGCGCCGCGCGGGCGCAACGTGCTGAACTCATAGCCGATGCCGCAGCCGGCTTTCAGGGTCAGGCCGGCCTCGTGGACCTTGTCGAGGATGCCGTCCATCGAGTCGGTGATGGTGCCGGACACGGTGCAGTTGATCGTGCTGGTCGCCGGCTTGTGTTCCAGCGCGCCGGCATTGGAGGTGATGCGGCCGGCGGGGATTGCACCGCGGCGCAGCGCCCAGGTGAAGCGCTCCATCCAGTACTGCTGCAGTTCCGGCGTGGACTCGGCTTCGGACAACGCGCGCGCCACGCGCTTGTAGGTGCCGTCGATTTCGGCATCCAGCGGCTCGCCCTGCTTGGTCTTGAGCCGGTACTTCTTGTCCCAGATGTCCAGCGATGTCGCCTGCATCGGGATGTCCTGCTTTGCGTCGGTTGTCACCGCCTCCAACCTCACCGTACTCATGCCTGGCCGTGCTCCTGTCCTGTATGGACGTGGCGATGCCGCGTCCGTATGTCCATGTCGTGCCGTCGCGGGGGCGACGACGCAGCCGCGCGCCTAGGGCGCCCAGCCGTTTATGTGCTCTATGGCGTTGCCGCCGTTACCTGCACATCGTTGCCGCTCCCCAACGGTCACCGCACTCTCAAGCGTTGTCATGAATCACAACTCTTGGGCTTGGAAGGCACCTAAAACCACAAGATGTTGTGGAAGCACCAGATCGACGATAGCCAGCGACCGCAGCGAAGTCAACGCCGAATTCTGCTTTCCCGGGCTTTGAATCCAAGCACGACCGCCGACACGTGCTGCTGGCTTGAGTTTCACCGAAGATCCAAGATCGACAGGAAAAATGTGTGGATGTGCGCCGACCGCCGCCGGCCCCGTTTTTCCTTGAGTCATCCCGCAATGCAGCACGACGCCCACACTTGCTGTCTGGCCAAATCGGCGCAGACGCGGCCTCTGACCGCTACCCGTCAGGCGCTGCGGGCGCTGCCTAGCGAACTCACAGCCGGCCATCAGCCAGGGACTGCTCGAGATCCAGTCCCAAGCGCTGGGCCAGCGCCTGAAACCGAGGTTCGCCGCGCAGGTTGTTCCAGCGTGCATCGACTTTGAGGAAGGTCATGCGGATGTCGCGCCGGGCATGGGCGCGTTCCAGCAGATCGAGCGCACCGACCCCATCGCCCAGCGCGTTGCGGATCGAGGCCAGGCTGGTCGCTGGCACATAGCCCGCGGCGGCGCGGGTTTCCAGTTCGTCCAGCACCTGGACGGCGCGTGCGCGCTCACCGGCTGCAACGTGGACGATTCCGAGCATCGCCATCACCTGGCTGTTGTCCTCCGACCGGATGGCGGCGCGCTGCAGGTCCTCGAGCGCCTTGGCGATATCGCCCCGCGCGAACGCCATGTTGGCGCGGGCCAGCAGCGCGATCCAGAAATCCGGCGCCAATTCAAGCGCGCGGGTGATGCGCTCGCGCGCCTCGCCGAAGCGGCCGGCGGCGCCCAGGAAGCCAGCCTCCAGCGTGTTGATCAGTGGCGACAGCGGGTCCAGTTCGCGCGCTTGGTGCGCCTGCGCCAGCGCCTCGTCGAAGCGGCCGACGTTATTAAGCAGGTGAGCGTAGACGAAGTGCGCATCCGCCAGCGTGGGGTCGAGCGCGATCGCGTGCAGCAACGCGGCCTCGGATGCGTCCCAGTCCCAGTCGTGCCAGAACAGGTTGAAGCCACGCGCCACGTGGGCTTCGGCAAGCTCCGGGTCCAGCGCCAGCGCATGGGTGACAGCGGCCTTCGCCAGCGGGAACGCCTGCATGGGATCCATGTCAGCCACGATGGTCAATGCGCGCCAGACAAATGCCAGCCCGCTCCAAGCGCGGGCGAATTCGGGGTCGAGATCGAGCACGTGGCGAAACAGGCCAATCGCGCGATGCAGGCGTTGCGGACTCGGTGCGTGGATCAGGTCCAATGCGGCCAGGTAGGCGCGCTCGGCTTCGCGGCGCCCCGCGTTGCGCAAGCCTGGAGGTGAGACGTCCTCGACCATTGCTGCGACGAACCGGTAACCACGCCCGGGCACGGTGACGATCGGGCTTGGTCCGCCAGAACCATCGGTCAGCGCTCGCCGCAACGTCGACACGGCCTGCGCGAGATTGTTCTCCTCGACCACGCGCCCGGGCCAGACCCGCGCCAGCAGTTCATCCTTGCCGACGATGCGGTCACGATTGCGGATCAGGCACAACAGGGTATCGAAGGCCTTGGCGGTCAATGCCACCGGTTGGCCATCGGCGCCGTGCAATTGCCGCGCCTGGATGTCCAGCACGAACCCGTCGAAGCCGTAGCGCGTTTCGCCCATCGCGTCCCTCCGAGCCGTGCATCACCATCTTTCAACTTTTTTCAGGGAAATTTCAACGACTTTACGGGGGCCGCCATCGAGACTGGAACCACCGATGCACCCAGGCATCGTCCCACCATTTCCTAAGGAGCGTGCCATGAGAATCCCACCGGAGCTGCTTGCCGCAGCCTGCCTGCTCACGTTGTGCAGTGCAGCCTGGGCCCAGCCCATCGATCCGGTCCACAGTGGTGCCCTGCCAGTTCCCGCCAACCGTATTGTCGGACTATGGCACGTCACCGCCACCATCGGCCCCTGCCTGGGCGGCCCCAAACAGACCTTTCTGGCGCTCGCCAACTATCACGCGGGTGGCACGCTGAGTGACGCAAATACGATGCCGCCGGCAGCGCGCGGTCCGGGCGCGGGGATCTGGTCATACCAGGGCAGTGGCCAGTACAGCAGCCGTTTCCAGTTTTTCCGCTACCAGCCCAATGGCAGTTACGACGGTCTGCAGGACATCACTGGAAGCCTGACACTCGACGCCGCCGGCACGCATTACAACCAGACCATCCGCGCCCAGGCGCTGAATGCCGACGGCAGCCTGCGGGTTGAACTTTGCGGGTTGGCCACCGGCGAGCGTGTCTCGCTGCCCTGACTGAATCCGCACTCGCGGCGTGTTCCCTGATCGAGGTCCTCCGCTTTCATTTCTGGCATGCGCGACCCCAGCGGACCCATGACAAATGGGCCCGCTTTTTTTGCGCGCGCAACTCGCGTGTCCATCGAACGCGCCGAGGTGCGCTAGCGTGATCCGTCAGCAGGTCGTGTTGTATGGCGTTGTCGCCTTTTTCTGCGGCATCGTCGCGTCGCTCCCGTCCGGACACCAGCGACTCCCCGATTGAATTCCAGGCGTGACTGCCGACACGTGCGGCTGGCTTGGGTTTCACCGAAGATTCAAGATCGACAGGGGAAAGTGTGAATGAGCGCCGACCGGCGCCGCCCTTGTTTGACCCGGAGTCTTCCCTTAATGCAGCACGAACCATCCGATGCAAGACCTGCCAAAACCAGGCTGACGTCCACCGCCGGTCGCACCTTGCTGGCGCTGACCGTGGCCGCCGCGTTCGGCGGGTTTGCCGCCACCGGACTGAGCCAGTTGGTCGATTCTCCTGTTGCGGCCAGCCCCGCCAACGCCGCCACCGTGCCCGCTGCGGGTGCCCTGCCGACCGCGGTCGCAGGCATACCGATCCCGTCGCTGGCGCCGATGCTCAAGCGGGTGCTGCCGGCGGTGGTGAGCGTCACCAGCAAGCAGCGGGTGCGGGTCAATACACCGTTCGGTGACGACCCCGTCTTTCGTCGCATGTTCGGCATCCCCGAGGATCGCATCGCGCAGTCGCTGGGTTCGGGCGTCATTGTTGATGCCAAGCGCGGCTTGGTGCTCACCAACAACCATGTCATCGAGGATGCCGACGAGGTCTCGGTGAACCTTGCGGACGGGCGCACGCTCAAGGCCGAGTTCGTCGGCTCCGATCCGGATACCGATGTGGCGCTGATGCGCATTCCGGCTCGTGACCTGACCGCGATTGCCATGGCCGACAGCAACCTGTTGCAGATTGGCGACTTCGTGGTCGCGGTCGGCAATCCGTTCGGCGTGGGGCAGACGGTCACCTCCGGGATTGTCTCGGCGGTCGGCCGCAACAACCTGCCAGGCGCCGGCTTCCAGAACTTCATCCAGACCGATGCCTCGATCAACCCCGGCAATTCCGGCGGCGCACTGGTCAACCTCAACGGCGAACTGGTCGGCATCAACACCGCAAGCTTCAATCCGCGCGGCTCGATGGCCGGCAATATCGGGCTGGGCTTCGCGATCCCGTCCAACCTGGCCTCGAGCATCAAGGACCAGTTGCTGGCCGGCGGCGTGGTCCGCCGCGGCACCCTGGGCGTCGATACCCAGGACATCGACGCGCGCATCGCCAAGGGCCTGGGCCTGAGCGAAACCCGCGGTGCGGTGGTGACCCGGGTGTATCCGGGCTCTTCCGCGGCATCGGCCGGCCTTGCCGTGGGCGACGTGATCCTGGCCGCGAACGGCCAGCACATCGACAACGCCGAGGCACTGCGCAATTTCCAGGGCCTGCAGGCGGTCGATGCGCGGGTCACCCTGGACGTGCGCCGCAACGGTAAGCCGATGCAGTTGAGCACCGGCCTGCGCGAGGCGCCCAAGGCGCTGCTGGGCACGCAGCTGGATCCGCGCATCGGCGGCGCAAGCTTTGCCGAGCTGCCCGAATCGCTGCGCCGGCAGGGCTTGAGCGGCGTGCTGGTGGAGGACGTGGCACGCGGCAGCCGCGCCGCGCAGAACGGCCTGCAGAAGGGCGACGTGGTGCTGGCCTCGAGCGGCGGTGAGTTCAGTGACCTGAGTGGCTTTCGCACCGCGTTTGCCTCCGCGCCGGAGACGTTGGTACTGCGCGTACTGCGAGGCCGCAGCAGCGGTGACCTGCCCATGCGTTGAACTCCGCCACACGGCGCTGCGCCGCGCGTGCTCTGTGCGCCGTGACAGCCGCATCACACCATCGCTGCCACGCTGTCTCCCTCCGTACATAAGTTCAAAGGATGTTGAAATGAGCACGAATACCGACGCGGTCAAGAGCGACCTGGGCGAAGCCGGCACACATTTCAAGCAGGCGGCTGTGGCTGCCGGCGACGCGCTGAAGGGTGCCGCCGGCGCTGCCGGCGACGAGGTCAAGCTGGGCAGAGCGCAGATGAAGTCCGAACTGGCCGACGGCGCGTTGGCAAGCCTGAGCGCGGCCGAACACCTTGGTAGCGCCACGGGCGAGCAAGTCGACATGTTGATGGACAAGGGCCGCGACCTGGTCGAAAGCGCCGCCGAACTGATCCGCGAGCGTCCGCTTGCCGCATTCGGCATGGCTTTCGCCACCGGCTGGATTATTTCCAAGCTCGGCCGCAGCGACAAGTAAGTCGTTGCGATGAGCGACGGCCAGGACGCGCCACCGCCAGATCCATCCCGGCCTGATCCTGCGGCAGCCGACCTCGCCGAGGCAATGCGCGAGTTCGGCGCCAACAGTCGCGCCGGCTGGAAGGCGGCCAACGACGTGGCGAAGTCGCTGCGGATCCTGATTGCTGCGGATGTTTCCCTGGCGCGCAGCGCCTTTGGCCGCACGTTGGCGCTGACCGGCGTGGCGATCGCGTTCGGTGCTTCGGCGTGGCTGCTGCTGATGGGGACGTTGATCGTGGCCTTGAGTCGCAGTCTGGGCTGGCCGTGGCCACTGTCGATGCTGCTCACCGCGGGCCTGAGCGTGGCGGTCACTATCCTTGCCGCGTGGGGCGCGTCGCGTTATTTCGAGTACACCCGGATGCAAGCCACGCGTCGGCAGTTCGCGCGGTTGGGGCTAGGTGAGCTGGCCGACTTCATGCCTGACGCCGATAGCCATGAAACCAGCGAAGATGCCGCCGATCGCGTGGCCGACGCCGCTGGTGCCGACCCGGTCAAGAAAGGGTTGGGCGTCGATGTCACCCCACCATGAGCCGCTTGCCATGAGCTTTGACGCGCTGATCCAGAAAGTGAAGCAGGCCGAAGAGGCGCTGGAAACCAGCGAGCGCCGAACTTCTGCGCGCTGGACGCAGCTCAAACTGGTGTGGAAGGAAAACTGGACGCCAGGCCGGATCGTGATGGCTGGGCTGGCGTCGGGGTTCGTGGTCGGCCGGGCCAAGCCAATGCGTCTGGCCGGCGGCGGTGGCGTGCTTAACCTGATCACCGCGCTGAGTGGACTGCTAGCCAGCGGCAGCGCGCAAGCTGCGGCCGACGAGGCAGGTCAGGCTGCCGATGCGGCCGCAGCTTCCGCCCCTATCGGAGTCGCGCCACCACCGATGGACACAGCAATAAACCCCGGGACGAACACCGGGTTGGGTGCCTCCATGGATACGGGCGACGCATGAGCATCGAGATCGACTCGTCGGCGCCGTTACCCGCGCCGACCGCGGATGTATCCGTGCACGCCCGCCCGCGGTCTTCTTTCGCGCTCGTGGTACTGGCGGTATTGGCGGTTTGTTACACGTTGTGGGCCGCGCAGGACCTGCTGCTCCCGGTGCTGTTGGCGATGTTCTTCGCCTTGATCGGCAACCCGATCCTGCGCCTGCTGCGGCGCCTGTATATCCCAAGGTTCCTCGGCGCGCTGATCGTGCTGGCGGCCGGGATCGCGGTCGCGGTGCTGCTGGGTCAGCAGCTGGCGCAACCGGCTGGCGATTGGATCCGGGACGCGCCGCAGCAGCTGCGCAAGCTCACCCCCAAGCTGCAGAAGGTCACCAAGCCGGTGCAGGCCGCGAACGAAGCGGCGGAGAACATCGCACGCGTCGCCAGCGGCGGGCCCCCGAGCAAGCGCGTGCAGGTCGTCAAGACCGAGCTCAATGACCCTTACAAATCGCTGACCGCGACACCAAAGGCCGTCGCCGCGATCCTGGCAGTGGTGCTGCTGACGTTCTTCTTCATGGTGTACGGCCAATCCTTGCAGCGGGGCGCAATCGCGCTGCTGCCGGATTGGCAGCAGAAGAAGATGACGGTCGACATCCTGCAGGCGATCGAGACCGAAATCAGCCGCTACGTGCTGGCCATCAGCGTGATCAACGTGGTGGTGGGCCTGATTTTTGGCGGCTGCCTGTACTTCTTCCTGGACGTTCCCCTCAATGAGGCGATGCTGTGGGGCACGATGGCCGCGATCCTCAATTTCGCGCCATATGTGGGTCCATTGATCGGCATCATCGTGATGCTGGTGATGGGCTTTGCGAGTTTCAATGGTACCTGGCAGATGTTGCTGCCGGCCGCGATCTACCTTGGCCTGCACACGCTCGAGGGCCAGATCATCACGCCCATTGTCCTGGGCCGGCGGATGGCGCTGTCGCCGCTGGTGCTGATCCTGGCGCTGATGGTATTCGGCTGGTTGTGGGGGATCATCGGATTGCTGCTGGCGGTGCCGCTGCTGGTCTGCGTGAAGATCGTGCTGACCCGGATCGACGGCATGGACGGCTGGGCCCGGCTGCTGGAGTGATGCCCGGTAGAATGGGCGGATGCGTTTTCCCATCCGCGCCATCAGCCTGGACCTAGACGACACCCTGTGGCCGTTCGCCCCGATCGGCGAACGCATCGAACAGGTGCTGCATGCCTGGTTTGTCGCGCACAGCCCCCGCACCGCCGAGCGCTTCCCGATCACCGAGATGCGCGCCCTGCGCGAGCGCGTGCATGCGGCATTCCCGGAGCACGAACACGACCTGGGCCTGTTGCGACGGCTGACCATCGAACGGGCGCTGCAGGATTCCGGCGACGATCCGGCGCTGGCCAGCGCGGCGTATACGATCTTCTTCCGCGAGCGCAACCGCGTGGATTTCTATGCGGATGCGCGCGAGGGCCTGGCGCGGCTGGCCGCGCGGGTGCCGGTAGCGGCGCTGACCAATGGCAATGCCGACCTCGCGGCGATAGGAATTGCCTCGCAGTTCCGCTTCCAGTTGGGTGCGCGCGAGTTCGGCAGCGCCAAACCCGATCCCGCCCTGTTCCTTGAAGCCTGTCGCCGGCTGGGCCTGGCGCCGGGGCACGTGCTGCATGTCGGCGACCATCCGCAGACGGACATCGCAGGCGCCGCGCGCGCCGGCCTGCGCAGTTGCTGGATCAACCGCGGTGACCACGCCTGGCCGTTGGGCCTGCCCCGCGCCGACCTGGAATTCAGCACCCTGACCGCACTGGCCGACTGGCTGGACGCGGCGCCGAAGGACGCTTGCGTCGACAATCACCTGGGCCATAACGAGGACGCTGCATGACCCTGCCCGCCGGATTTCTCTTGCACACCGCCATGCAGACTGCCACCTCCGATCAAGCAGACACGCCAAGGCCACTGCATTTCGTGGCGCGCGAGGGCTACGCCGAATGGCGCGACGGGCAACCGGCGGTGGTGCAGGCCTGGCTTGCAGCGCAGCAATTTGACGCGAGCGCCGGCAGCGCGCTGACGTGGGCCGATGCCGATGGCGGCATCGCCGGCGCGGTGCTGGGCATCGGCGATCCGCTGGATCCGCTGTCGTATGCGCACGGCCCGCTGGGACTGCCGGTTGGAGTCTGGCAGGCGGCCGCCGAACTCGATGCCGGCGCGCGAGCCGCTCTGCAGCTTGGCTGGGGCCTGGGTTGCTATCGCTTCACCCGCTACAAGGTTGCATCGCGGGCCCCGGCGCGTCTTGTCGCCAGCACGTTCGACGCCGCCGGCTTCGACATCCTTGCCGCCTGCGTGCGGGTGCGCGACCTGGTCAACACGCCGACCGAGGACATGGGACCGGACGAACTGGAAGCCGTGGCTCGCGAGATTGCTCACGCCCATGACGCCGACATCGAGGTCATCGCCGGCGACGCGCTCCTGGAACAGAATTTCCCGGCGATCCACGCGGTCGGCCGTGCCTCGCATCGCGCGCCGCGGCTGATCGAAATGACTTGGGGCGACGCCGCGCATCCGCACATCGTGATCGTCGGCAAGGGCGTGTGTTTCGACACCGGCGGGCTGGACATCAAGTCCGCCACCGGCATGCGCAACATGAAGAAGGACATGGGCGGCGGTGCCCACGCGATTGCGCTGGCGGAACTGATCATGGTGCGCAGGCTGCCGGTGCGTGTCACCCTGCTGGTGGCCGCGGTCGAGAATGCCATTGGCCCGAACGCGTATCGCCCCGGCGAGGTGATCGCGACGCGCAAGGGCGTCAGCGTGGAGATCGACAACACCGACGCCGAGGGCCGCGTGGTGCTGTGCGACGCGCTGACCCGCGGTGGTGAGCTGGAACCGGACCTCTTGCTGGACTTCGCCACCCTGACCGGCGCCGCGCGGATCGCGCTGGGCCCCGATCTGCCGGCGCTGTACAGCAATGAAGAAACCCTGGCCAAGGACTGGCTGGGCGCCGGCCAACAGCAGCGCGACCCGCTGTGGCGGATGCCGCTGTGGCGGCCGTACCTGCGCTACCTGACCAGCGGCATTGCAGACATCGCCAATGGCAGCAGCAGCACGATGGGCGGCAGTATTACCGCGGCGCTGTACCTGGAACGCTTCGTACCCGCCACGCAGGCCTGGGGCCATGTCGACGTGTATTCGTGGAACGACAGCGACCGCCCCGGCAAGCCCACCGGTGGCGAGGCGCAGGGGTTGCGCGCGACGTTTGCGATGTTGCAGGCGCGCTACGGCTGACTGTGCGGCTTGAGCGCGATAACGCAGGCGCGATCGCCGCGCCTGGTTCATCCA
>JBBSTP010000051.1:0-11511 GCA_038235795.1 Lysobacterales bacterium
CGGTGAATTCGTCGATCTTGGGCGGCATCAGCTCGGTGGTGACCTCGCCGGCGTCAAGCTTGTCGCGGTACCTGTCGACGTAGGCCTGCGCCTCGTCGCTGGAAATACTGCCCTCGGCGGCAAGGCGCGCCACGTAAAGTTCGCGCGTGGTCTTCATCGCGCGGATCTTCTGGTACATCAATGGCTGGGTGGCGGCTGGCTCGTCGGCCTCGTTGTGGCCGTGGCGGCGGTAGCACACCAGGTCGATGACCACGTCCTTGCCAAAGCGCTGGCGAAAGTCGAATGCCATCTCGGCGACAAAGGCCACCGCTTCGGGATCATCGCCATTCACATGCAGGATCGGCGCGCCGATCATCTTGGCGACGTCGGTGCTGTACAGGGTCGAGCGTGCATCCTCGGCGGCGCTGGTGGTGAAGCCGACCTGGTTGTTGATCACGATGTGGACCGTGCCGCCTACAGCGAAGCCGCGCGCCTGCGACATCTGGAACAGTTCCATCACCACGCCCTGGCCGGCGAACGCAGCGTCGCCGTGCATGATGATCGGCAGCACCAGCTTGCGCTGTCGGTCGCCGCGGCGCTGCTGGCGCGAGCGCACAGACCCGGTCACCACCGGATCGACGATCTCCAGGTGCGAAGGATTGAATGCCAGCGCCAGATGCACCGGACCGCCCGGCGTGGCCAGGTCGGCGGAGAAGCCCAGGTGGTACTTGACGTCGCCGGTATGCGCGCGGTCTTCGCGCTTGGCGTGGTCGAACTTGCCCTCGAATTCGTCGAACAGCTTGCGCGGCGACTTGCCCAAAGTATTGATCAGGACATTGAGGCGGCCGCGGTGGGCCATGCCGACGACGATGTCCTTGACGCCTTGCTCGCCAGCGCGGCTGATCATGTTGTCCAGCAGCGGGATCAGGCTGTCGCCACCTTCCAGCGAGAAGCGCTTCTGGCCGACATACTTGGTATGCAGGTAGCGCTCCAGGCCTTCAGCAGCGGTCAGCCGTTCAAGGATGCGGTGTTTGTCTTCAGCGGTGCGTCCGTAATTGCCGGCGGCGGTTTCCAGACGCTCGTACACCCAGCGGCGCTGTTCGGCGTCGGTAATGTGCATGAACTCAGCACCAATACTGCCGGTGTAGGTCGCCTTCAGCAGGGTCAACAGCTCACCCAGCTGCATGCGTTCGCTGCCGGCGACGCCACCGGTGCTGAATTCCGCGCTGCTGTCGCTTTCCGACAGGCGATGGAAGCCGAGTGCGAGGTCGGGCGCATCCGGCCGGATCGCCATGTCCAGCGGATCGAGGTCGGCGGCCAGGTGACCGCGCGAGCGATACGCGGTGATCAGCTTGCCGACCGAGCGTTCGCGCTCGTCGCCGCCGGTCGACGAGGTGATTGCCGTGCCGATCGCGCCGCGTGCGGCAAGCCGGCCCGCCTCCGTGATGTGCGCGATGACGGCCGAGTGCGGGACGTCGCCGGCTTCGCGACCCTTGAATCCGTCGAAGTACTGCTGCCATGTGGCGCCGACACTGTCGGGCGCAACCAGGTACTGCTCGTAGAGATCCTCTACATAGGCGGCATTTGCCCCGAGTTGCGAGGACTGGGCAAACTGCTTCAGGAGACTGTCCACCATGGCGTGGGAGGCGGCCCTAGGATAAGTGATTGATCCGGATGGAATTTGCATTCCTGCCGGCGCCCGCTGAATGGGTGGGCGAGAGAACGCGAATTATAGCCGTAGGCGCTTGCGCACTGCACCACGAACCTGACTACAGACCCAGCGCGCGGTATTCGCTGATGGGTCGCGCCCGTTGCCAAGCCTGGTCATGACTGGACCGTAGCTGCCGGCAGCGTGCTGGCGCGAGCAGCTCCGCTTCGCCTTCGACCCGCTGGCCGCGCGTGCGCAGATAGTAGCCGCCGCCATCGCTGGCGATCCATGCCGACGGGTCATTGCGATCAACCGGATCGCCGAGTTCGCGGAACAGAAAGATGCTGGGCAGGCGCTGCGACAGCGCGATCAGCGGCGCTTGCGCGCGCTGCGCGGTGGCGGCGTCGTGCAGCAGGATGCGCACTTCGCTGCCACGGCCAGCGGTGGCGAAACCGCGCAGTGCGTGCATGACCTCGGTGGTGTCGAGCAGACCCGGATCCAGTGTCAAACTGCGGATCCACAAGGTCCGTCGCGCGGCCTGGATGATCCGCACGGTTGTCTCGATGGCCTCCGCGCGGCGCTCGATGCTGCGCGGTCCGTCGAGCGTCCGCCGCATCGCCTGATGCTGGATGCCCGCTTCCATGAAACGATCGCCTTCGGGCGTGAAGCCGTGGCGCTGGTAGAAACTCGCTGCCGAGACCTGCGCGTTGAGGCGGACATCCGGCCAACCACGTCCGCGGGCCTGCTCGACCAGCGCCAGTAACAGCGCATCGCCAACCCCGCGGCCACGCCACGGCGTGCGTACCGCCATCCGCCCGATTTGCCGCTCTTGCGTCAAGCGCGCGGTGCCGATCGGCGTGCCGTCAATCAGGCGCGCGAGGACATGCGTGCACAGTGGATCGCGTGCATCGTGCTCCAGTTCGACCGGCACATTCTGTTCACCAACGAAGACTTCGTCGCGCACCGCGCGCAGTGCCTCCAGCGCCTGCTGGAACTCAACCACCTCGACCCGGAACGGCTGCAGAAGCGGGTCGCCCAGTAGTGGATCAGGGTGATTCATTCGTGTTCGTCTGGGTCGACGTCATCCAGCTGCATCCGGTAGTGGCCGGCATCGAGCAATGCGAACGCGGCATCGCGCCCACGTCCCCCAAGCCGATCATAGACGGCTCCATCGATGGCATCAGCTGCCGCAAGCGCGCGCGCATCACGCACGGACATCGCAAGCACCAGGCCGCCCGCATACAGGCGAGCGCCTTTCGCGGCCTTGCGCCAGGCCATCCGCGACCAAGGGTGGCGCAGCAGGTTGGCGCCGTGTGCAAGATCCCATTCGACTTCGATGCGCGGACGCGCGTCGTCTTCGGCTGCAGGTTCGACCGCGCTGCGATACGTGGTGATGAAGCTGCCGAACCAGTCACCGAGGCAGTCCGGATCGCGCATGCGCAGCAGGTTCAGCGCTTCGACCACGCGGCCCATTGCGTCAGCATCGATTTCGTATGGATCCTTGGCGGGAGCCAAGTCGGCATCGGTCAGGCGCAAGTCGTCCGGGGCATCCGCGGCCAGCGTGTCGACGAAGTCGCCCAGCAACTCCGCGGCCGATGGCGCACGCATACCCACCGAAAACGTCAGGCACTGGTCGACTGCGACACCGTGGTGGGGCATGCCGGGTGGCAGGTAGAGCATGTCGCCCGGTTGCAATACCCAGTCGTGGGTCGGATTGAATTCGCGCAGCAGTTTCAGTTCGACGTCGTCACGAAACAGCGTGGGTGGGTTGCGGGATGCATCGACCTGCCAGCGCCGTTGCCCCTGTGCCTGCAGCAGGAACACGTCGTACTGGTCCACGTGCGCGCCGACCGAGCCGCTGGCTGCGGCGAAACTGACCATCACGTCGTCGATGCGCCAGCGCGGCAGGAACGCGAACGACGCGAGCAGCGCGCGGATGTCGGCATCCCACTTGTCCATGTCCTGCACCAATAAAGTCCAGTCATGGTCCGGCAGGGCGGTGAAGTCGGACTCGACGAACGGCCCGTGGCGCACCCGCCAGCCACCGGTCGCCGCGTCGTGTTCGATCAGGCGTGCCAGCACGCCCTCCTCGCAGGCCAGGCCGGCGAGGTCGTCGGGTTCGAGTGGCGAGATCAAGTCGGGAAACGCATTGCGGATCAGCAGTGGCCTTTTTTGCCAGTACTCGCGCAGGAATTGCGCGGGCGGCATGCCAAGCGGAGATGGCCCCTTGCCGGCATCGATCTCGATGATGGGAGTGGCGCGACGTGGCATCAAATGTCCTTCGCGAGCAGTTCGGCCAGGCCGGTGTACGTGGAGGGCGTCATCGCCAGCAGGCGCTGTTTGTCATCTGTTGGCAGCTCCAGGCCGGCGATGAATTCGCGCATCGAAGCTTCTGTGATGCCATGGCCACGGGTCAGCGCCTTGAGCTGCTCATAAGGACTGGGCAGGCCATGCCGGCGCATGACCGTCTGCACGGCTTCGGCGAGCACTTCCCAGGCGCCTTCGAGGTCGGCGGCCAGCCGTTCCGGATTGACCGTCAGCTTGCCCAGCCCGCGTTGCAGGGAATCGAGGCCGATCAGCATGTGGCCGAAGGCGGTGCCCAGCGCGCGCAGCACCGTGGAGTCGGTCAGGTCACGCTGCCAGCGGCTGACCGGCAGCTTGATCGCAAAATGTTCGAACAGTGCGCTTGCGATACCGAAATTGCCTTCGGCGTTTTCGAAATCGATCGGGTTGACCTTGTGCGGCATGGTCGAGCTGCCGATTTCGCCGTCCTTCAGTGCCTGCTTGAAATAGCCCTGGGAGATGTAGCCCCAAATGTCGCGGCACAAGTCGATCGCGATCGTGTCGATGCGGCGGCACACGTCGCACAGTTCTGCAATGCCATCGTGCGGCTCGATCTGGGTCGTGTAGGGCTGCCAGTCCAGGCCAAGTGATTCGACGAAGCGTTTCGAGAATGCCGGCCAATCGACCTCCGGGTAGGCGGCGACATGCGCGTTGTAGTTGCCGACTGCGCCGTTGATCTTGCCCGGCATCGGCAAGCCGGCGAGCACTTCGCCCTGCCGCAGCAGCCGCGCGACCACGTTCGCCAGCTCCTTGCCGACCGTGGTCGGCGACGCCGTCTGGCCGTGCGTGCGGGAGAGCATCGGGAGGGCAGCATGCTGGTGGGCCATGTTGCGCAGGGTTTCGATCAGCGCATCGAGTTTTGGCAACAGCACCTGCTGGCGCGCCTCGGTCAGCAACAGCGCATACGACAGGTTGTTGATGTCCTCGCTGGTGCAGGCAAAATGCACGAATTCCAGCCCCTGCCCGAGCTCGTCGTCGTCCTTCAGGCGTTCCTTGATCAGGTATTCGACCGCCTTGACGTCATGGTTGGTGGTGCGCTCGATCTCCTTCACCCGCGTTGCATCGGCCAGGCTGAAACCATCCGCCAGCGCGTGCAGACGCGCGACCGCAGTGGCGGTGAAGGGCGGCAATTCCGGGATACCGGGTTCGGCGGCCAGCGCCAACAACCATTCGACCTCGACTTTCACTCGTGCGCGGATCAAGCCGTATTCCGAAAAAATCGGGCGCAACGCATCGACCTTGCCAGCGTAGCGGCCATCGAGCGGGGACAGGGCGGTCAGTGTGTCTGGCATGGCCACGGCAAGGAAGTCAGCGAACACCGATTCTAAACCGTGCCGGGGTTAAGCTCGTGGTCGATAGCCAAGGAGCCGCCCGATGAGCAAGCAAGCTGATGTCCGCATCGAACACGACAGCATGGGCGAGCTGGAAGTCCCTGCCGACGCGCTGTGGGGCGCATCTACCCAACGCGCGGTGCTCAATTTCCCGATCTCGGGCCAGCCGATGCCGCGCGAGTTCATCCGCGCGCTGGGTCTGGTCAAGGCCGCCGCGGCGCAGGTCAATGGCGACCTCGGCCTGCTGGGCAAGGGCATGTCGGCCTCGATCCGCAAGGCCGCGATGTCGGTGGCCAAGGGTGAATACGACACGCAGTTCCCGGTCGATGTTTTCCAGACCGGATCTGGCACGTCCAGCAACATGAACGCCAATGAGGTGATCGCGACCTTGGCGACGCGCAGCGGGCGCAGCAAGGTGCATCCGAACGATCACGTGAACCTGGGCCAGAGTTCCAACGACGTGATCCCGACCGCCCTGCGCGTGTCAGCCCAACTGGCCACAGTTGAAACCCTGCTGCCCACGCTCAAGCATCTGCGTCGCACCATCGAGCGGCGCGCACGCGCTTTGGGCAAGGTCACCAAGACCGGCCGCACGCATCTTATGGATGCAATGCCACTGACGTTCGGCCAGGAACTTGGCGCGTGGGCGGCGCAACTGGCCTCGGCGCAAATGCGCATCGAGGACAGCATCAAGCGTTTGCGGCGCCTGCCGATCGGTGGCACCGCGATCGGCACCGGCATCAATGCCGACCCACGCTTTGGCAAGGCGATGTCCAAGGCCTTGTCGATAATGGCGGGAACCCGCTTCGTGCCTGCCGCAAACCTGTTTGAAGGGTTGGCATCGCAGGATGATGCTGTTGAATTATCCGGCCAGCTCAACGTGCTGGCAGTGGCCCTGATGAAAATCGCCAATGACTTGCGCTGGATGAATTCCGGACCATTGGCAGGATTGAGCGAGATCGAGTTGCCTACGCTGCAGCCGGGAAGTTCGATCATGCCGGGGAAGGTGAATCCGGTGATCCCGGAAGCGACTGCCATGGTCTGCGCGCAGGTGATCGGGCACCACACCGCGATTACCGTGGCCGGCCAGAGCGGCAACTTCCAGCTCAATGTGATGCTGCCACTGATTGCGTGCAACCTGCTCGATTCGATCCGGCTGCTGGCCAATGCCATGCGCCTGCTCGCGGATGACACGATTGCCGGGCTGAAGGTTCGGCATGATCGTGTCGAGGAAGCACTGTCGCGCAACCCCATTCTGGTGACCGCGTTGAATCCAGTGATCGGTTACGAGAAGGCCGCCAAGATCGCCAAGCGTGCCTATGCGGAAAATCGCGCAGTGCTGGACGTGGCGATGGAAGAGACCGGCATGCCGGAAAAGCAGTTGCGCCGCTTGCTGGATCCGGCCGTGCTTGCGCGGGGCGGGATCCAGGGCGACGCAAACGAGGCTTGAGATGGAGCCAACCGGCCTTTTTGCATCGAATCAGTTGCTGGTCACACTGATTCCTTTGTCCTTGCCATCATCCTTGGCGCAATCGTCGATGTCGCCCTGGGTCATCCTGGCATAGGGCTTGAACTCGGGCATGGAGGCCGAAAGCGCTTGTTGGGTGGCCAACAACGCGGGCAACTGTGTGCACAGCTTCATCGCCTCGGCCTCAATCTTCTTGCCCTGCGCTTCCATGCGCTGCTCGAAGTCCTTCTCGTGGTCCTTGCCACCAAAGATTGCGCCGACCACGCCACCCAATGCCTCTCCCGCGATATCGGCGCCTTTGGCGCCGATCGCCATGCCCGTTTCGGCCAAGCCGATGATCTGGCCGCGATAGGTGAGTAGTTGCTGGCGCTGTGCCGGTGTGACGGTGGCCGCCTTGCCCTCGATCAGCAGGTCGCCCTGTGGAGTGATCTCGGCTTTTGGCAAGTCGCTGTCCGAGCGGTGGATCTTGTGCCCATTGATGTTGATGTCGATGCCATCGCTGATGCTGATGTTCTTGGTGCGCAGTTCTGCGCGGGCCTCGTTGATCGCTTTTTCGACATGGCGACCGATGATCGTCTTCGGTGCGTCGTTGCTGGCCGCGGGCGATGCTGCCGGCGCAGGTGGCGTGGGTGGCTGGCTGCAGGCCAGCAATGGCGCGCTGGTGAGCAGGGTGAGGGCAACGGTGTGGAATTTGTTCATGAGTCATGACTCCGGATTCGTGGTGGTACGTGAAGTGAACGTCGGATGCGCAGCGTCAGCTGTCGTCGCGCCAGCGGCGCAGGCGGATCGCTGCGAAGATCATGGCTGTGCCGGCCAGCACGCCGATCCACAATTGCGGGGTCAGCAGGACCGAGTACGTCGTCTTCAGCGACAGGAACTGGTGCAAGGCATCAACGTTGCGCGCGGCCTGTGATCCGGTGATGTGCGAATTCGAGATTGCCGCGACATCGATCCAGGTGCCGGGGACCACGCTGAACAGGCTGCGGGCAACGACGTTCTTCCAGAACCAGCCGCCGTCGAGATTGAATACGTTCATCAGGCCGAACCAGCTGACGACGATGCCTGAGAACACCGGGAGCAGGATCGCCCACAGGAATGGCTTGCTGCGCGACCAGGCCGAGCACAACAGCAACCAGCCGACGGTCGGCAGTGCCCACAGTGCGTAGACGGGGACCGCGGCGAGCAATCCACCGGCCAGGGCCAGCGGCTTGCCGGGACCCCAGACCAGGTCGATCGGGCTGCCGTTATGCAGCAGGACAAAGGCACTGATCATCAGCAGGAACGCGAACATGGTCGCGATCGCAGCGCCGATGGCCAGTGTCGGGGCCACCAACAGGGCACTGATCGCCTTTGACAGGACGGTGTCTCGGTCGGAGACCGGCAACGACTTCCAGAACAGGACGCTGCGGTCCTTGCGCTCATCGTACAAAGCGCCCAGGCAGTAGAAGAACACCACGAACGCGAGCACGATCATCGGCCACGCAGATGACATGAGTGCGCTGAAATCGATGCCGCCACCGAGCTTTTGCATGTCGCTGGCATCCATGCGTGACATCAGTGCGTTCAGGTCAAGCCCATTGATGTTGATGTCGCCATCGAACTTCAGCTTGCCGCTGGCGGCTGCCCGGCGGCCGACGACTTCGCCGACCACGATCGCCATCAGGGTAAGGACCAGGGATATCCCGCCGGCCCAGATCGGTGCCCAGAAGAAGCCGCCCTTGTGCTCCCAGAATTCGCGTTTCAGCAGCAACTTGAATTCGTGGGTGGCGTGCGGCGCCGCGCGTGCGGGCTGCGGGCGTTCGGAAATATTCATCGCAGTAGTTTCAACGCTGGTGTTCATGCGTAGGTTCCCTTCATGGTGGCGACGAACAGGTCGGCCAGGCCTGGGTTGCGGGTTTCGCCGAGTTCAGCCAGGCGTGCCTGGTCGGCGCCATCGAACAACATCACCGTCTTGCCGAAGGGCAGGGCGCGCTCGTCGATGGGATTCAGTGCGCGCGCGGCGTCCAGCTTGTCTGCGTTGACCAGCACTTCGACGTAGCGCGCACTGACATCATCCATCGAGGCATCCAGCACGATCTTGCCGTCGCGGATGAACATCACGTCGGTCAGGATGTGTTCGATCTCCTCGACCTGGTGGGTGGTGATGAGGATGGTCTTCTCTTCGTCGAAATAATCCTCCAGCAGGCGCTGGTAGAACTGCTTGCGATACATGATGTCCAGGCCCAGGGTCGGTTCGTCCAGGACCAGGAACCTGGCGTCGATCGCCATCACCAGCGCCAGGTGCAGTTGCACGATCATGCCCTTGGACATTTCGCGCACGCGCAGTTCCGGCGTCAGCTGGGTGCCTTGCAGGAAGCGCCAACACTTGGCAGCATCGAATCGCGGGTGCACGCCGGCGGTGAACTCGATCGCCTGCTTGACCTTGATCCAGCGCGGCAGAACGGCCACGTCGGCGATGAAGCAGACATCGTTCATCAGCTCGTCGCGCTCGGTGCGTGGGTCCTTGCCCAACACCTTGAGCTCGCCCTCGAACGGGATCAGCCCGAGCATGGCCTTGAGTGCGGTGGTCTTGCCGGCGCCATTGGGTCCGATCAGGCCGACGATGCGACCAACCGGGATCGCGAAACTGGTGCCATCCAGGGCCAGCTTGCCCTTGTAAGCCTTGCGCAGGCCGCGGGCGGTGACCACGTCATTCTTCAACGATGCGGTTGTCATGGATGCACTCATTTCTTTCCCCACTTCGCTTTTGCATCGAGCAGTTCGCCGGGCTCCAAGCCCAAGCGCTGAATGCGTTCAAGTACCAACGGCCATTCCTCGAGCAGGAAGCGTTCGCGTTCACTGCTCAACAACCGCGTCGGTGCGCCCTCGGTCACATACATGCCTAGTCCCCTGCGTTTTTCGACAAGTTGGTCGTCCGCGAGCTCCTGGTAGGCGCGCGAGACGGTGATCGGATTGAGCTGGTATTCGGCCGCCACCTGGCGAACCGAAGGCAGCGCGTCGCCCGGCTTGAGCACGCCATCGAGCAACATCGCAACGACGCGTTCCTTCAACTGGCGGTAGATGGGAGCACCATCGCTCCATTCGACTGCGGTCATGGCATCAGCCCCGGGGCGCAAAGGAGTAAAACGGCATCGCCAATGCCTGGCGGCTATGGCGGGTTGCCCGGCTCGGACCGGAGGGCAGTGCTTCCGGCTGGGCGGCGGTGTCCGGGAGGACCTCGGAAAACATGCGCTGGTCCGCAGCGATGCTGACCAGCACGTCCGTACTGGTGCTGGCGTCCATGTCCGGCACGACCGGTGCGCCGGCAATAAGGCCGATGGCCAGCAGGCTGCTGCTTGCGATCACGGCCATCAATGTGTTGTGCAACTTGCGGGTCATCGTGGTGTCCTGCGTTGGGTGTTCGGTGTTGTAGGCAACTATAACACCAACTTTGGCCCCGTCAAGCATCCATCGACCCAACTGAAGACATAGTTGCAACCAGCCTCGATCAGGCGCACATGAACAGGCGCACATGAACAGGCGTAGCAGAGCGGGATTGCCGTTCTCACCTCGGCGAAGGACAATGTTCGGATTGCCCGCGGTTCCAAGCCGCTGCGTTCCTGTCGAAAATCGGAGTCCACGATGTCCATATCACTGCGAGGCGCGTGCGCATTGCTGCTTGTCGCGGTCGTTGGCCTGGTCCAGGCCCAGCAGGCGAGCCTTGGCAGCGACCGCGAAAAGGTCGGTTACATGATCGGCATGGACGTGGCGCGTTCGGTGGAGCCGGCGATCCCCGACATGGACATGGCGACCTTCCAGCAGGCAATCGACAACGCGCTTGCCGGTGGCAAGCCGATGCTGGATACCGCGGCGGCGCAGAAGGTGTCGCAATCGCTGATGTCCAGCATCAACGCGCGCAAGAGCGGCAAGGCCGGACCAGCGATCGACCGCAAGCAGGTCGGGCTGCTGGTCGGCTCCGATGTCGGCCGCTCGCTCGCCGCGATCCGTGACGAGTTCGACATGCCGATGTTCCTCAAGGGATTCAAGGATGCGTCCACGTCGAGCGCGAAGCCTCTGCTGAGCGAGGCCGATGCCGCCACGGTGCGCAGCGCATTCTCCACGCGCATGCAGTCGGCCAAGCAGGCCCAGGCCACGGCGGCTGCCAGCGTCAATGCCAAGGCCGGCGAGGCGTTCCTGGCCAAGAACAAGACGGTCAAGGGCGTGTTCAGTACGCCCAGCGGCCTGCAATACATGGTGCTGCGCCAGGGCAATGGCGCGCGTCCCAAGCCGGGCCAGCGGGTGAAGGTGAATTACCAGGGCACGCTGCTGAATGGATTCGTGTTCGACAGTTCCTATGAGCGCGGGCAGCCGGCCGAATTCGGCCTCAACCAGGTGATCCCCGGCTGGACCGAAGGCGTTGGCATGATGCCGGTCGGCGGCAAGTACCGTTTCTGGATTCCCGGCAGCCTCGCCTACGGCGAGAAGGGAACTCCGGACGGCTCGATCGGTCCCAATGCCACGCTGGTATTCGATGTCGAGCTGCTCGGCGTCCAGTAATCACATTCCAAGTACAACTGCATCCCGCACGCTGCGTCCCTGCTTGCCCTGCTATCCCCTGATTTTCCCCGGAGCCCTGAACCAATGAAGCCTGTTGCCCGCGCCACCGCCCTTGCCATTGCCAGCGTGCTCGCGCTTGGTGCCTGCGACAAGGATGCCAAGAAGTCCGTCGATGACACTGCCAAGTCCGCGGAAGCGGACAAGGA
>JBBSTP010000052.1:0-11489 GCA_038235795.1 Lysobacterales bacterium
CAAATCAAGGTAGCGCCCGGCCAGCCAGCCAACGCCTGCCAGGGTGACGACCCGGACCAGCAGGTGCACCAGCAACCGCCCCATGCCGCGCCGCAGTGCCTGCACGTCGACTTCAAGGCCAGCAAACAGGAACAACGAGGAAATCCCAAGCGCCGACAACAAGATCACCACTGGATCCTGGGTCTTGCTGCCCCAGGCCAGCATCGCGCCGATGCCGAGCGCGAGGCTGGTGATGGGCGCCGGGATCTTCAGCCGCTGCAGCGCGCGCGGGATCACCAGCAAGCCGAAGATCAACAGCAGGTAGATCAGTTCGTCATTCATGATGAGGGCTGCTGATTATCGTCAGGTGCGTTGCGTCACGCGTCTTCGTACAGTGCCAGCAAATCCGCCTCGGCGGTCTGCAGACGGGCTTGCAGCGCGGCCTGCTCGCGACCCAGTTCCCCCACCCTGGCGGTATCGGCATACACCTTCGGGTCGGCCAGTTGCGTGACCAACGCGGCCAGCTTGCCCTCAAGGTCCACGACCTGCGCTTCGGCCTTCTGCAGCTTGTGCGGGTTGCCCCTGGCTTTCTTCCCGGCCGGCAAAGGTGCTTCAAGCACCGGCTGCGCTTTTGGCGCGGGAGTCTTCGGGTTGTCGCTGCCGGGACGCGAACGCAGCCACGCCGCGTACTCGTCCAGGTCGCCATCGAACGGCTCGACCTTGCCGCCGGCCACGCGCCAGTATTCGTCGCAAACCAGGCCAATCAAGTGGCGGTCATGGCTGACCATGACGATTGCGCCGTCGAAATCGCTCAGCGCCTCGGCCAGCGCCTCGCGCATGTCGAGGTCCAGATGGTTGGTCGGCTCATCGAGCAGCAGCATGTTCGGGCGTCGATACGCGATCAGTGCCAGTGCCAGCCGCGCCTTCTCGCCGCCGCTGAAGGTATCGATTACCTCGAACGCGCGCTCGCCGGGGAAGTTCCAGCGCCCCAGGAAATCGCGTAAATTCTGGTTGGCGGCGTCCGGCGCCAGCTCGCGCAGGTGGTCCAGCGGCGTGGTGCCGAATACCAGGGATTCCACCGTGTGCTGGGCGAAGTAACCGATGCGCAGATCCGGATGCGCCTTGCGCTCGCCGTCCAGCGGCTCAAGTTCACCCACCAGGGTCTTGACCAGGGTCGACTTGCCGGCGCCGTTCGGGCCAAGCAGGCCGATGCGGTCGCCAGCTTCCAGGCCGAAATTGACATCGTGGAGAATAACCGTGCCAGCGCCCTCATCCGCCCTTCGGGCACCTTCTCCCGTCAGCGGGAGAAGGGATGGAGCGGCGGGATACCCGGCCTCGACGTGATGCAGCGACAGCAGCGAGTTTGGCAGCTTCAGCGGTTCGGGCAAGGTGATATGCAGCGAACGCTCGGCGCGCACGGCCTCGGTGCCGGCGAGTTTGGCCAGCCGCTTCATGCGCGACTGCGCCTGTTTGGCCTTGCTGGCTTTGGCCTTGAAGCGATCAATGAAACTCTGCAGGTGCGCGCGCTCGACCTGTTCTTTTTCATGGGTGATCTGCTGCAGGCGCAGGTGTTCGGCGCGCTGGCGCTCGAAGTCGGTGTAGTTGCCGATGTAGAGCTTCGCGCGGCCATCGTGCAGATGCAGGATATGCGTGGTGACGTTGTCGAGGAATTCGCGGTCATGGCTGATCACCAGCAACGTGCCGCCGTAGCGCTTGAGCCATTCCTCCATCCACACCACGGCGTCGAGATCGAGGTGGTTGGTCGGCTCGTCGAGCAGCAGCAGGTCACTCGGGGTCATCAGCGCCCGCGCCACGTTGAGGCGCACCCGCCAGCCGCCGGAGAAATCCGAGACCGGCTTCTCGTGGGTGTCGGCGGAGAACCCCAAACCATGCAACAGCCGGCCCGAGCGCGCGCTGGCGTCGTAGCCATTCAATTCTTCGATGCGGTGATGGGCCTCGGCGACCGCTTCCCAGTCCTCGTTGGCGAAGGCATTGGCCTCGGCCTGCACCGCCGCGTGCACGGCGGCATCGCCAGACAGCACGAAGTCGATCGCCGGGTCCGGCAGGTGCGGGGTTTCCTGCGCCACCGAGGCCACGCGCGCCTTGCTGGGCAGGTCAAGGTCGCCCTTGTCGGCTTCGACCTCGCCCATCAGCGCGGCGAACAGGCTGGTCTTGCCGGCGCCGTTGCGGCCGATCACGCCGACCCGCCAGCCGGCGTGCAGGGTCAGGTCGACATCGGACAACAGCAGGCGTTCGCCGCGACGCAGGGCGAAATTGCGAAAGGAAATCATCCGGATAGTGTAAGCCGCGCGCCGTTCCGGCGCCCTGTTTGACCCCGTCATCGCCGGTCAGGTGCGAAGATGGGGCCCCTCGTTCGCTCCGAGCCGCATGCCCCATCAGACGTCACTGATCGCGTTGCTGTGCATTGGTTTCGTGCTCGCCTTCCTGTTCGGCATGCTTGCGCAGCGCCTGCGGCTGTCACCGCTGGCCGGCTACCTGCTGGCGGGCGTGATCGCCGGTCCATTCACGCCCGGCTTCGTCGGCGACCAGAACCTGGCTCAGCAATTGGCGGAAGTGGGCGTGATCCTGCTGATGTTCGGTGTCGGCCTGCATTTTTCCCTGAAGGACCTGATGCAGGTCCGCCGGGTCGTGGTGCCGGGCGCGCTGCTGCGGATCGTGCTGATGACGGCGCTGGGCTTTGGCGTGGGCAGGATATTCGGCTGGGATGACGGCACCGGGATTGTCTTTGGCCTGTCGTTGTCGGTGGCCAGTACCGTGGTTTTGCTGCGTACGCTGGAAGACCACCAGCTGCTGGATTCGCGGCTGGGCCAGGTAACGATTGGCTGGGTGGTGGTCGAAGACATCGCCATGGTGCTGGCGCTGGTGTTGCTGCCGCCTTTGGCCGACAGCCTGCAGGGCGACCAGGCCGCGCCGTTGCTGCCGGTGATCATCAAGACCCTGGCCAAGATCAGCCTGTTCGTGGCCTTCATGCTGGTGGTCGGGCGGCGGGTGATCCCGTGGATCCTCGAGAAGGTCGCCGGGACCGGTTCCCGCGAGTTGTTCACCCTGTGCGTGCTCGCCATCGCCATGGGCGTGGCGTTTGGCGCTGCGGCGATGTTCGGGGTGTCGTTCGCGCTCGGCGCGTTCTTCGCCGGCATGCTGCTCAACGAATCGGAGTTCTCGCACAAGGCGGCCAATGATTCGCTGCCGCTGCGCGACGCGTTCGCGGTGCTGTTCTTCGTCTCGGTCGGGATGCTGTTCGACCCGATGATCCTGCTCGAACACCCGTTGCAGGTGCTGTTCACCTTCACCCTGATCGTGGCGGTGAAGTGGCTGGTGACCTGGGCCAGTTTGCGCGTGCTCGGCGAGCGCCGCGGCGACGCCACGCTGGCCGCCTCCGCGCTGGCGCAGATCGGCGAGTTCTCCTTCATCGTCATTGGCCTGGCGGTGTCGCTGAAGATGATGCAGCCCGACGTGCGTGACCTGGTGCTGGCAGGCGCGCTGTTGTCGATCATCGCAAATCCCTTCCTGGTGGCACCGCTGGTCGGTCGGATCAAGCGCCGCCGCAAGCAGGTTGGCACTGACACGCCGGGCCCAATGTCGGAGCTGGTCGACCACACCATCGTGATCGGTTACGGCCGGGTCGGGCGTGAGCTGGTGAGCCTGTTGCGTGATCGCGGCGTGCCCGTCGCGCTGATCGAGGAAGACATGGACCGGGTGATCCAGGCCCGTGGCGCGGGCGTGCCCGCGGTGCGCGGCAATGCGGTGCTGCCGCAGGTGCTCGCGGTCGCGCGCCCCGAAGCGGCGCGATTGGCGATCCTGGCGATCCCGCGTGCGCTGGAAGGCGGCGAAGTCATCGCCCAGCTGCGCAAGCTCAACCCGGAGATCACGGTGCTTGCCCGCGCGCACAGCGAGGCCGAGGTCAAGCACCTGCTGGCCCATGGCGCCGACGCGGCAGTATTGGCGGAACGCGAACTGGCCCATTCGCTGACCGACATGGTCATGTCGACGCCGCCCTACCGCGCCAAACGGGTCGACGCCGCGCCTGTGAACTCTTAGCGATGAAGAGCCACGGGCGGAACTTGCTTCGCGGCTCGAAATGCCACTTCGCAATTCCCGCCCGCGGCCCTTCATCGCACTGCTCCTTCCGCTACTTCGCGAACACCAGTTTTCCACCATCGGTGTCGACCTTGATGGTGTCGCCGTTGCCGAAATCGCCTGACAGGATCCTGGTGGCGAGCGGATTTTCCAGCTGCTGCTGGATCGCGCGCTTCAGCGGGCGTGCGCCATAGACCGGATCAAAGCCGGCATTGGCCAGCAGTGCATAGGCCGCATCGGTGAGTTCGATCGCGATGCCGCGTTCGCCCAGCCGCTTTTCCAGCCCGCGCAACTGGATCTTCGCGATCTGCCGGATCTGCTGTTTGTCCAGCGAGTGGAACACCACGATGTCGTCGAGGCGGTTGATGAATTCCGGGCGGAAGTGCGCCTGCACCACGCCCATCACCGCCGCCTTCATCTGCGTGTAGGCCTCGGGTGTATCGACGCCGTCGTCGCTGTTATCGGACATTTCCTGGATCTGGTGCGAACCCAAGTTCGATGTCATCACGATCACCGTGTTGCGGAAGTCCACCGTGCGGCCCTGGCCATCGGTGAGGCGACCGTCGTCGAGTACCTGCAACAGGATGTTGAACACGTCCGGATGCGCTTTCTCCACTTCGTCCAGCAGGAGCACGCTGTACGGGCGACGGCGCACCGCTTCGGTCAGGTAGCCGCCTTCCTCATAGCCGACATAGCCCGGTGGCGCACCAATCAGGCGCGCAACCGAATGCTTCTCCATGAACTCGCTCATGTCGATGCGCACCATCGCGTCGGTGCTGTCGAACAAAAAATCCGCCAGCGCCTTGGCGAGTTCAGTCTTGCCGACACCGGTCGGGCCGAGAAACAGGAACGAACCCGACGGACGATTTGGATCCGACAGGCCGGCGCGCGAACGGCGCACGGCATCGGAGACGACCTTGATTGCCTCGTCCTGGCCGACCACGTGGGTGTGCAGTTGGGTTTCCATCTGCAGCAGCTTGTCGCGCTCGCCTTCCAGCATCTTGCTGACCGGGATGCCGGTCCAGCGCGACACCACTTCCGCGATCTCCTCGGCAGTGACCTTGTCCTGCAGCAGGGTAAAGCCCTGGTTCTCGGCTTCCTGCGCGGCCTGCAGTTGCTTCTCAAGTTGCGGCAACATGCCGTACTGGAGTTCGCTCATGCGCGCGTAATCCTGATGGCGCTGCGCGCCTTCAAGTTCCAGTTTCGCCGCCTCGATCTGTTCCTTGATTTTGGTTGCGGCTTGCACGGTTGCCTTCTCGGCCTTCCACACTTCGTTCAAGTCGTCGAACGCGCGTTCCAGGGTTGCGATGTCGTCCTGCAGGTCGGCCAGTCGTTTCCTGGATTCAGCATCTTTCTCTTTTTTCAGCGCCTCGCGCTGGATCTTGAGCTGGATCAGCCGGCGCTCCTTGCGGTCGAGTTCCTCGGGCTTGGAGTCGATCTCCATGCGGATGCGCGATGCCGCTTCATCCATCAGGTCGATCGCCTTGTCCGGCAACTGGCGGTCGGCGATGTAGCGATGGGACAGCGTCGCCGCCGCAACGATCGCCGGGTCGGTGATCTCCACGCCGTGATGCACCGCGTAACGTTCCTTCAGCCCGCGCAGGATCGCAATGGTGTCCTCCACCGTGGGCTCGCCGACGAATACCTTCTGGAAGCGGCGCTCGAGCGCGGCGTCCTTCTCCACGTATTTGCGGTATTCGTCAAGCGTGGTCGCGCCGATGCAATGCAGTTCGCCACGGGCCAGCGCGGGCTTGAGCATGTTGCCGGCGTCCATGGCGCCGTCAGCCTTGCCGGCGCCGACCACGGTGTGCAATTCATCGATGAACAGGATGATCTGGCCTTCATTCTTGGCCAGGTCATTCAGCACCGCCTTCAGGCGTTCCTCGAACTCGCCACGGAACTTGGCGCCAGCAATCAGAGCGCCCATGTCCAGGCTCAGCACGCGCTTTCCCTTCAGGCCTTCGGGCACTTCGCCGTTGACGATGCGCTGGGCCAGGCCTTCGACAATCGCGGTCTTGCCGACGCCGGGCTCGCCGATCAACACCGGATTGTTCTTGGTGCGCCGCTGCAGGACTTGAATGGTGCGGCGAATTTCCTCGTCGCGGCCTATCACCGGGTCCAGCTTGCCTTTCTCGCTGCGCGCGGTCAGGTCGATGGTGTATTTCTCGAGCGCTTCGCGCGCTTCCTCGGCATTCACTTCCTGCACTTTTTCGCCTCCACGCATGGCGTCGATCGCTGTTTGGAGTGTCTGCTTGTTGGCACTGGCCGCCCTCAGCGCCTTGCCGGCATCGCCACTGTCATCGACGGCGGCAAGCAGGAACAATTCACTGGCGATGAAGCCGTCGCCGCGTTGCTGGGCCAGTTTGTCGGTGACGTTGAGCAGCCGCGACAGATCGTTGCCGACGCTGACGCTGCCATCCTGTCCGGACACCTTCGGCAGCTTGTCCAATGCTTCGCCAAGCCGCTCGCGCAACAGCGGCACATTGACGCCTGCCTGCGCCAGCAGCGGACGCGTACCGCCGCCCTGCTGGTCCAGCAGCGCCACCAGCAAGTGCGCGGGTTCGATCAGGTTATGGTCGCGTCCCACCGCCAGCGACTGCGCGTCGGCAATGGCTTGCTGGAAGCGCGAGGTGAGTTTGTCCATGCGCATGGCATCTCTCCATCAACGGGACCGGCGCGGCCGGCGATCCTGACGAGATGCGGACGGCTTGCGCGGATGCAACCCGACAGCGCGCCCGGATCAGTCCAGCAGCGCCAGCTTGTTGAGCTCCGACACGGCGTCCTTCATCGAGGTGACGACCTGACTCGCCCCGGCATCCATGAGTTCGCGGCGCTGCCGGGGGGTATCGTCCGCATACAGTCCCGGACGCACCACCAGGATCCTCAAGGCCTGCTGTTCGGCGCGCAGGCGGCGGCACAGGTAACGCACGTGCGCCAGCCCGCCGGGTGGCAGCGCCATCAGCACGATCACCTTGTAGGGGTGTGCCTGCACCTTGGCCACGACCTCCGAGGACAGCGAATTGGACCCGGCAGACGTCCACGCGACCCGCCCGATGTCCACTAGTTTGCCCAGCATCGCGAGCGCCACTTCGTCCAGTTCGTCGCGCGAAGAGATTCCCAGCACCGGCATCAGCTCGGCGCCCACCATCGCCTCGGGCCTGATCATCCGCCGGTGCCCGTCGATCAGGTCGCCCGCGTCGTCGACCAGGCGGTCGTGGACGGCCTTGTCCAGCCTGCCGCCGCGCAAATCGTCGCGCGCGTGCGCCAGCATCGGCACCACCACATCGTCGTAGACAACATCCAGGCCATCGAGCGCTGACAGATCGTCGACCATTTCCGCCGCCTCGGCTTCGTCCTGCGCCAGCATCCGTTGATACAGGCGGTGCGAGGGCGCCAGCGCCGGTCGGTCGCCCAGCAGGGTGTCGAGGAACTTGAGGAACGGCACGTAGCGGCCCAGCACGACCAGGCAGACCGTGAGCGGGGAGGCCAGCACCAGTCCGACCGGCCCCCACAGCCAGGTCCAGAACGCCACCGCCACCAGCAGCGCGGCCTGCGACACGCCGATGCCACGGCCGTAGGCCATCGGTTCAATCAGCATGTTGGTGATCAGTTCAAGCACGCCGAACAGGCCCACCACCATCAGCGCCACCGACCACTCGCGCGAGATCAGCAGCGAAAGCAGCAGCGGCAGCAATGCCGCCAGCCACGGCCCGAGGTAGGGGATGTAGCGCAGCAGAGCGGCGAAAAAGCCCCAGAGTGGCGCGTACGGAATGCCGATCAGCCACAGGCCGATAGCCACCGCCACGCCAAAACCGGTGTTGATCATCAGCTGCAGCAGCAGGTATCGGCTGACGCGCTCGCCGGCTTCCTCCAACGCCCGCGTGGTGTCCGCCAGCTGGCCCACGCCCACCAGCGAGATCACCCGGTCGCGCAGGTCCTCGCGGTTGAGCAGCATGAACAGCACCAGCACCAGCACCAGGCCGGCCAATGCGATCGGCTCCAGCACCGGCCCGGCCACCGACCACAATTGCGACAGGCTGAAGGCGCCATCCTCCACCACCCTGACCGGTTGTGCCTGGGCCAGTTCGCGCTCGCCCGAGCTCATGTCCTGGGGTCGCTTGCGTTCCAGCTGGCGGCTGAGGCGATCGCTGACCACCTGGACCTTGTCCAGCAGGCCGGTGCGCCCGCGCTCGCGCAACTGCGTGATCTTGGAGGTGACGTTCTGCTCGTATTTGGGGTACTCATCCAGCAGCCCACTGATCTGCCGGGTGACGCCGTAGAACACGCCAACCAACAGCGCAAGCGCGGCCAACGTCACCAGCGCCGACGCCGGTACCCGCGGGATGTGGCGGCGCTCAAGCCAGTTGGAAAGCGGTGTCAGCAGGAAAGTGAACAGGATCGCCAGCGCCACCGGGATCACCACGGGTTTTGCCCACGACAGGAACCCCAGCGTCAGCGCGATGCCCACCATGACCGGCAATGCACGGCTCAGGGGTTCTCGGATTTGCATGGAGGTTCCGGGGAGCGCCGCGGGATGCGACTTGCCCTTATGCCCCAGTGCGTGTCAAGGCGATATCCACGCGGGGCTGGCGCGGGTCGCCGAAGGGCGTTCTCGGCGCTGGGATCAGCTTGTTCGCCACACCAGCGTCGCCATCCGCCCGCTGCGCTGGTTGCGCCGATGCGAGAAGAAGCGCGACGGATCGGAGATCGTGCACAGGCCGCCACCGTGAATATTGTTCGGCGCGATGCCGGCATCGGCAAGTCGTTGCCGGGCCAGCGCATACAGGTCGACTTTCCAGTGCCGGGGCCGCGTCGCCTCAAATGCGGCTTCGGCACGTGCATCGCGCGACACGAACGCGTCGAAGACCTCTTCCCCGATCTCATATACCTGCGGCCCTGCACACGGTCCCAGCCAGGCAATGATGTCGTTGGCAGGCGTGCGCATCGCTGTCACCGTGGCTTCCAGCATCCCGTCGGCCAGCCCCCGCCAGCCCGCATGCGCGGCGGCGATCTCGCTGCCGTCATTTGCGGCAAACACAACCGGCAGGCAATCGGCGGTAAGTATGGCGAGCACTTTGCCCGGCGTGGAGGTCACCGCGGCATCGGCTTCGGGTTCTTCGTGACCGGGCTCCATCGCGACATCGATGCCATGCACCTGCCGCAGCCAGCGCGGTGACGATGGCAACGCCAACGCCACGTCGAGTTGACGACGGTTGTCGATCACCGTTGCGTGGTCATCGCCGCTGTACAGACCGAGGTTCAAGCGATCGAATGGCGCCTGTGATGCGCCCAGCCCATATCGAAGTGTAGTCACTGCGCGCACGCCGGGCGGCGCCGGCCACTCGGCATCGAGCCACGCCGTCGACGCGGCACGGATCATCTGCGTGGGTGTTCCGCGTGGGCGGCGGCGTCCTCGCGTAGCAGGCCCATCAGGTGCTGCATGTCGGCGGGCACCGGCGCATTGCAGCGAACCGGTTCGCCCGTAATCGGATGCCGGAACTCCAGCACTTCGGCATGCAGCGCCTGTCGTTTGAAGCCGCGCAAGCCGGCGATGAACTCCTCGCTGGCACCCTTGGGCAATTTGAAGGAACCGCCATACAGCGGATCGCCGACGATCGGATGCTTCAGGTGCGCCATGTGCACGCGGATCTGGTGGGTGCGGCCGGTTTCCAGCCGGCATTCCAGCGCCGTGTGCGTGCGGAAGCGCTCGCGCAGGCGGAAGTGGGTGACCGCGTCCTTGCCGTCCTCGCGCACGGCCATGCGCAGGCGATCGCGCGGATGACGGTCGATCGCGCCGGTCGCGGTACCGCCGGACACCAGTGCGCCCACCACGATCGCCAGATACTGGCGATGCACATCACGCGCGGACAGCTGCGCGACCAGTGAGGTATGCGCTTCCAGCGTGCGCGCCACCACCATCGCCCCGCTGGTGTCCTTATCCAGCCGGTGCACGATGCCGGCGCGCGGCAGCAGTTCCAGTGTCGGGTCGCGATGCAGCAACGCATTGACCAGGGTCCCGTTCGGATTGCCTGCGCCCGGATGCACCACCAGCCCGGCCGGTTTGTCGATCACCAGGACATCGGCGTCCTCAAAAAGAACATCCAGCGGGATGTCTTCGGGCAAGGCGTGGGTCTGGGTGTCCTGGACCACGCTCAGGCTGACGCGCTCGCCGCCACGGACCGGGTCGCGTCCGCGGACCTGCTCGCCATCCACCATGACATCGCCGGACTTGATCCAGGCCGAGAGCCGCGAGCGCGAATATTCCGGGAACAGCTCGGCCAGCACCGCGTCCAGCCGGCGCCCGGCAGCGGATTCCGGGACGATGGCGTGGCGTTGCTGGGAGGTGGTCTGGAGCTCGGATGTGTCGGTGGGCATATTGATTCAGGCGCGGCACAGGCCTGGCGGCCCAGCTCTCAAAGCGGACTGCTATTATCCGCGCTTCGTGACCTTCGTGCCCTTGGCGCCCGCTTGATGCCCATGACCCAGCGTTCCTCCGTGTTGCGCGCCACGTTGCGCCCCCCGTTCCGGCTGCTCGCCTTGCTGGCGCTCGCCTTGGTCATGACCACCACCGGCTGCGCCCGGATGAAGGGCGTGTTCAAGAACAAGGACAAGAACGAAGGCCTGCCGGTCAGCCAGCTGTATGACCGCGCCCATGGCTTCATGGAAGGCGAGCGCTGGAGCAGTGCCAGCGAGACCTTCACCCGCTTGATCGCGCAGTATCCATACGGCGCCTACACAGAGCAGGCGCTGATGGAACAGGCCTACGCGCAGTACAAGTCCGGCAAGCACGATGAAGCGGTGTCGACCATCGACCGCTTCATCCGCACGTACCCGACCCACAAGAGCATTGCCTACCTCTATTACTTGCGCGGCCTGTCCAACATGTCGCGCAATACGGTGTTCCTGTCCAAGGCGTTCAAGCTGGACATGAGCAACCGCGACCTGCAGGCGCCGCAGCAGGCCTACGCCGACTTCAACACGGTGGCCACGCGCTATCCCAACAGCCGCTATGCCGCCGACGCCCGCCAGCGCATGATTTTCCTGCGCAATGAATTCGCGCGCTTCGAACTCAATGTGGGTCTTTACTATCTGCGCCGCGGCGCATGGGTCGCCGCCGCGGACCGGGGCACCTACCTGCTGGAAACCTATCCGCAGAGCGAATACCAGAACGATGCCGTGGCCCTGCTTGGTGAGTCCTACACGCGGCTGGGCAACACCGTATTGGCGGCCGACGCACGCCGCGTGCTGCAACAGAACAACCCGCAGCACCCATGGCTCACTGGCCGCTGGCCGCAGGGCTCGGGCATCATCAGTCGCCTGAATCCGTTCGCCGGCGACAAGAAGTAGCGGCGCAGCTCAGCCGCGATAACCGTTGGTGATCGGGTAGCGCCGTTCGCGGCCGAACGCGCGAC
>JBBSTP010000053.1:0-11479 GCA_038235795.1 Lysobacterales bacterium
GAATCGTCACTCGGATCCCAGCCAATCGCGGTCGGGTACAGCAGCATTTCTGCGCCGGCCAGCGCCATCAGGCGCGCGGCTTCCGGGTACCACTGGTCCCAGCACACCAGCACGCCAAGGCGGACCACAGACGTGTCGATGGGGTTGAAGCCGAGGTCGCACGGGGTGAAATAGAACATAGCGTCGAATCCCGGATCGTCCGGGATGTGCATCTTGCGATACTTGCCGGCCACGCTGCCGTCGGCATCGAACACCACGGCGGTGTTGTGGTACAGGCCGGCGGCGCGCTTTTCGAACAGTGAGCTGACCAGCACCACGCCATGTTGTTTCGCAAGCTTGCCCAGGCGATCGGTGGACGGGCCGGGAATGGACTCGGCCAGGTCGAATTCGTCCACGCATTCGTGCTGACAGAAATACGCGCCGTTGTGTAGCTCCTGGAGCAGGACGAGCTTGGCACCGTTGTCGGCAGCCTCGGCCACGCGCGTTTCAATGACAGCCAGGTTGATTTCGGCGTCACCATGGTTGCGCTCCTGGATCAGCGCTACGGCAAGCTTGTCGTAGTTGGCCATCACACCAGTCCTTCAGGTAATTGCATGGTGATGCAGTGCAGGCTGCCGTTCTGCCAGATCAGCGGACGGCAAGGGACGGGGACGATTTCGCGATCCGGGAAGGCGCGTGCCAGCACTGCGGCGGCTTCAACATCTGCCGGATCGTCATAAGCCGGCATCAGCACGGCGCCATTGATGATCAGGAAATTGGCGTAGCTGGCGGCAAGGCGACGTTCCTGACCGTTCTGATCAATGTCGATGACCGGTTTCGCCCATGGCAGCGGAAACAGGCGATACGGCTGCACGTCCTTGGTGCGTAGCGCGGCAATCTCGTCCGCCATCGCCGTGAGGTCGGCGTAGTGCGCGTCCGTTGGATCGTCGCAGGCCTGGAACACGATCGCGTCGTCCGGCGCGAAGCGGGCGAGAGTGTCGATGTGGGCATCGGTGTCATCACCTTCCAGCGCACCATGGTCGAGCCAGAGCACACGATCCTGATGCAGCCACGCGGCCAGCTTCTTGGTCAGCTGCTCACGACTGGCGTCCGGATGGCGCTCGTGCAAGCATCGCCAGGTGGTCAGGAGCGTACCCGAGCCGTCGGTCTCGATGGCCCCGCCTTCCAGTGCAAAATCAATCGCTTGCCGCACATTGTTGGTAAAAAGATTCTGATCATCAAGATGTTCGATCAAGCGGTCGTCGTTGACCGCATCGAACTTGCCGCCCCACCCAGTGAAGCGGAAATCCAGCAACTGGAACCCGGTTTCGGACACAAGGCTGACCGGACCCGAATCGCGCAGCCAGGTGTCGTCATAGGCCACGACCACGAAACGAACGCGGTCCATGTCGATGCGGTTGGAGCGCAGGCGCATTTCCGCGTAGGTTTCTACGTCGTCATCTGCGACACAGATCACCACCGGCTGGAAGCGGGTGATCGCCGTAACCAGTGCGATGTAGGTTTCCTCGACGTCGGCAAGACGCTCCGCCCAGTCGGTGCGCGCGTTCGGCCACGCAATCAACACCGCCGCCTGGGGTTCCCATTCGGCGGGGAAGCGCACGGTTGGATGGATCATCAAGTTCAGGTGATGGGCGGCTTCGGGCCGATTTCGTAAGGGTCCGTCTTGGTCATGACGACATCAATGACCTTGTTGCGCTCGAAGTAGACGATGAACGCCGGATACACCCAGCGGTTGATGGTCGGCCAGACGCGCTTCTGGCCGCCGCGCGGGGCCAGACGATCGCTGGGCGCGCCGAAACGCGCCTCGACCTGGGCCATGCTCATGCCGCGGCCAGGCAGGTTGCGGGGTTCTTCCTGCACGCGTTGGATCAGCAGGGTATCGCCCACCACTGCTCGGTCCTGCGCAATGGCGGTGCCGTAAAGGCTCGGTAAGGTGACGGCCAGACATCCGAAGGTCATGGCGATGCTGCGGGTCAGGCGATTCATTGCGACGCTCCCAAGGTCTGAAGGCGGGTCTCTGATTCTCTGATTCTATGCGGAATCCGTGAACGTACTGCGAGTGTAGTATTGAAGCGTCTTCGCCATGCAGAAACAACAAAGGCCGCAAGATGGCGGCCTTCGCATGTACCACCTCCGAAGGACTCAGCGCTGACGCGCTTGGGTCATACGGTTTCTGTTTTTCAGCGCTGACGCGCCTTGGGCATACGTTTTTGTTTCTCAGCGCTGGCGCGCTTTGAAACGGGGATTGGACTTGCAGATGACGAAGATCTTGCCACGACGACGGACCACCTTGCAGTCGCGGTGACGGTTCTTCGCCGACTTCAGGGAGGACAGGACCTTCATGACAGAACCTCGGCAGAATTTATTATTTAAGGGGATAGAGCGGCGGAAATGCGCTGGCAAGATGCTGAAGCAAGATGCTGAAAACGCGAAGCCGCCCATTCTAACGGGTTATGTTCC
This sequence comes from Lysobacterales bacterium, assembly GCA_038235795.1. Taxonomy (GTDB): domain Bacteria; phylum Pseudomonadota; class Gammaproteobacteria; order Xanthomonadales; family Xanthomonadaceae; genus Thermomonas. The sequence continues at coordinate 2,461 of JBBSTP010000053.1, forward strand.
GCCGAATCAACAGCTTGAGCGAAAATATTCAGTGTGTCTGAGGTATTCCGATGGAAAGGCGCGCAGCGCCTGCAACATGTCGGGTCAACCTGTCCATAATCACACCATGCAAAACACTATCCCCGTATTGACCATCGATGGCCCTTCCGGCTCCGGCAAGGGCACCATCAGTCGTCTGGTCGCCCGACGCCTTGGCTGGCATTACCTGGATTCCGGCGCGCTCTACCGCGCAGTCGGCATCGTGGCTAGCTGGGCCGATCTGGACCTGTCGGATGCTTCCGCACTGGTGCGCTGCGCGTTCGCCACTGACATCGGTTTCCGCGATGACTCGGCCGGAGAACCACGCGTGATTGTCAACGGGCAGGACGTGACCGATGAGTTGCGTACCGAGACGGCGGGCGGCGCCGCTTCGGCCATCGCGGCCCTTCCCGAGGTGCGTGACGCACTCAAGGATCGCCAGCGCGCGTTCCGCCATGCGCCGGGCCTGGTCGCCGATGGCCGTGACATGGGCACGGTGATTTTCCCGGATGCGGGGCACAAGGTATTCCTCACCGCCAGCGCCGACGAGCGTGCCGAAAGACGCCATAAGCAGTTGAAGGACAAAGGGGTTTCGGTTACATTGGACGGTCTGCTACGCGAGATTCTCGCGCGTGACGCCCGCGATGCCAATCGCGCGGTGGCGCCTTTGCGGCCGGCCGTTGACGCCGTCTGCATCGACACCACCGGCCTCGGCATCGGTGGCGTGGTCGCGCAGGTGCTGGACATCATGTCCCGCCCTGCCGGCTAAGTCGCACGGAGTAACCGTGGCAGTAACGTTCCGTGGTCGCTGTCACCTTTGAGGTCATCAACCCTCGCAGGAACATGCGAGCCGCGGTTTTCCTTCATCCATCACACATGGCCACGCACTGCTTGCCGCTTCCGGGCTCAGCGCAATGCCACACCCAAGGTGGGTCGATGTACGCAGCAGATGCTGCGGCGCGGCCCGTGTATCCACTGAGATTCCCAATGAATTCCGTAATGACCGAATCCTTCGCTGAACTGTTCGAACAGAGCCAGGCCCACATCGCCAAGCTCAAGCCCGGCTCCATCGTCAAGGGCATTGTGGTTGAAGTCCGCAACGACGTCGTGGTGATCAACGCCGGCCTGAAGTCCGAGGGCATCGTGCCGATCGAACAGTTCCGCAACGATGCTGGCGAGATCGACGTCGGCGTCGGCGACGAAGTCAAGGTCGCGCTTGATTCCCTCGAGAACGGCTTCGGCGAGACCGTGCTGTCGCGCGAGAAGGCAAAGCGCTCCATGGTGTGGGACGAGCTCGAGGAAGCCCTCGAAGCCAATGCCACCATCGTTGGTCGCATCAGCGGCAAGGTCAAGGGCGGTTTCACCGTCGACATCAAGGACGTCCGTGCGTTCCTGCCGGGTTCGCTGGTCGATGTGCGCCCCGTGCGCGACCCGGTGTACCTGGAAGGCAAGGAGCTGGAATTCAAGCTCATCAAGCTGGACCGCAAGCGCAACAACGTGGTCGTCTCCCGCCGTGCGGTGGTCGAGAGCGAGCATTCGGAAGAGCGCGAGCAGCTGCTCGAGAAGCTGGTCGAGGGTGCGGTGCTGAAGGGCGTGGTCAAGAACCTCACCGATTACGGCGCATTCGTGGACTTGGGCGGCATCGACGGCCTGCTGCACATCACCGACATGGCCTGGAAGCGCGTGCGCCATCCGTCTGAAGTCGTGGAAGTGGGCGCCGAGCTCGATGTTCGCGTGCTCAAGTACGACAAGGAGCGCAACCGCGTCAGCCTGGGCCTGAAGCAGATGGGCGAGGATCCGTGGGACAACATTGCCCGCCGTTATCCGTCCAACACCCGCGTGTTCGGCAAGGTCAGCAACGTCACCGATTACGGCGCGTTCGTCGAGATCGAGCCCGGCGTGGAAGGCCTGGTCCACGTGTCCGAAATGGACTGGACCAACAAGAACGTCAACCCAGCCAAGATCGTGCAGGTCGGTGACGACATCCAGGTCATGGTGCTGGACGTCGATGAGGAGCGTCGCCGCATCTCGCTGGGTATCAAGCAGGTCACCAGCAATCCGTGGGAAACCTTCGCGGCGATCCACAAGAAGGGCGACAAGGTCGACGGGCAGATCAAGTCGATCACCGACTTCGGCATCTTCATCGGCCTGGACGGCGGCATCGATGGGCTGATCCACCTGTCTGACATCACCTGGAACTCCACCGGGGAAGACGTGGCCCGCAACTACAAGAAGGGCGACACCCTGGAAGCGGTGGTGCTGGCGGTCGATCCGGAGCGCGAGCGCATCAGCCTGGGTGTCAAGCAGATGGAACAGGATCCGCTTGGCCAGTTCATGGCGACCAACCCGAAGGGCACCAAGGTCACCGGTACGGTCAAGGAAGTGGACGCCAAGGGCGCGACGATCGATCTTGGCGAAGGCGTGGAGGGCTATGTGTTCGCCCGCGACGTTGCCGAAGAGCGGGTCGAGGACGCCACCCAGTTCCTCAAGGTCGGGCAGGAGATCGAAGCCAAGTTCGTGGGCATGGACCGCAAGGGCCGCAGCCTGCAACTGTCGATCAAGGGCAAGGACGATGCGGAAACCGCCGACGCCATGGTCGAGTACCAGAAAGCCTCCGCCGACGCTGCCAGTGGCACGACCAAGCTGGGCGCGCTGCTGCGCGAGCAGCTGAACAGCAAGGCTGAGTGATCCAGCTGGCCTGACGCATCGTGGCGGCCCGGCTTCCGGCCGGGTCGCCACCTTGACATCGCCGCGAAAGATTTCATGACCAAATCCGAACTCATCGAATTGCTGGCCCGGCGCCAGCCGCACCTGAAGGCCGACGACGTCGACCTGTCGGTGAAGACCCTGTTGCAGATGATGGGCACCGCGCTCGCCAGTGGCGACCGCATCGAGGTGCGCGGGTTTGGAAGTTTTTCCCTGCATTACCGGCCGCCACGCACGGGTCGCAACCCGAAAACCGGCGACGCAGTGGCGCTGCCTGGCAAGCATGTTCCACATTTCAAGCCGGGCAAGGAACTGCGTGAGCGGGTCTCCGACGTCGTGCCGCTTCCCGCGGACGACTGAACTGCCGCCAGTCCGTTAAGCTTGCAGGCGAACCTCGGAGTGTCCGATGCGCCTGATTCGTCTCATCGCCGCCATCGCCTGCATCCTGCTGGGTGCCCTGGTCGGTGCACTCAATCCCCAACCGATCGCGCTTGACCTCGGAATGGTCACGCTTCGCGCCAGCCTCGGGTTGAGCGTGTTGGTTGCCTTGCTGCTCGGCGTGCTGCTTGGAGGCAGCATCCTAGTGATTACCGTGGTCGCGCCCTTGCGCCGGCGCCTGCGCCGCGCCGAGACCGCCGCACGCATGCCTCGAAACGAGTCCTGAGCGTGGAGTTCTTCGACCAGTGGTTATGGTTCCTGATATTCGTGCCGCTGGCGGCGCTGGCTGGTTGGGTGATTGGCCGGCGTGGTGGCGAACGCCATAGCGACAGCCAAGTCAGCAAGCTTTCGACGACCTATTTCCGCGGCTTGAATTATCTGTTGAACGAACAGCCTGACAAGGCGATCGAGCTGTTCCTGCATATCGCCGAGCTTGACAAGGACACCTTCGAAACCCAGGTCGCGCTGGGGCACCTGTTCCGCCGCCGCGGTGAAGTCGACCGCGCGATCCGCCTGCACCAGGCATTGGTGCAGCGCCCCGACCTCAATGATCAGCAGAAAGTGCAGGCGCTGCTGGCGCTTGGCGAGGACTACATGCGCTCCGGCCTGCTGGATCGCGCCGAGACGGTATTTTCCGACCTCGCCCGGATCGACCAGCGTGCACCGCAGGCATTGCGCCACCTGATCGGCATCTACCAGTCCGAACGTGATTGGGAAAAGGCGATCGAGAATGCCAGCCGCTACGAGGCGGCGACTGGCGAGCCGATGGGCAAATTGATTGCGCAGTTTGAATGCGAGTTGTCCGATCGGCAACGTTCGGCGGGCGACTTGGACGCTGCGCGCTCATCGATCGTGCGCGCCTATGCCGCGGACTCGACGTCGCCCCGTGCCGGCATCAGCGAGGGCCGGATCGAAACCGATGCCGGCAATCCGACCGGCGCGATCCGCGCCTTCGAACGGGCCGCGCGCCATGACCCCGACTTCCTGCCGGTGATCCTGCCGGCGTTGTTGGCGAACTACGAAGCCGTCGGCGAACGTAGCGGTGCACGCGCGTTCCTGGCCGGGATGTGCGAGCACTACCGGGGCATCTCGCCGGTTCTCGCACTGGCCAGGATGGTCGAGGCCGAGGAGGGCGTTGGTGCCGCGCGCCAATACCTGGCCCAGCAACTCAAGGACCGCCCGTCGGTACGCGGAGAGGCTGCACTGATCGACCTCAGCCTGGCTGACGATGCGGATGCGAATGCGACCTTGCATGATCTCAAGCACATCACCGACCAGCTGCTGGTACGCAACCCGAGCTATCGCTGCAATCGGTGCGGATTCGGCGCACGCAGCCACCACTGGCAATGCCCCAGCTGCAAGGAGTGGGGCACGGTAAAGCCGCTGCTGAACTATGCCGTGGTCTGAGCTGGCGCTATTGGCAGGGATCGGTCTGGTGGCCGCGTTGGTCTCCGCGGCCGGCTCGGCGTGGGCCATCCGGTATGCGCGTGGAAAGGGCCTGCTGGATGCACCCGGACAGCGCCGCAGCCACCTAATACAGACCCCGCGAGGCGGCGGCATCGGCGTCGTCCTGGCGTGCGTTATCGCGCTCATGGCGATATCAATCCATGCCGATGCGCCTTCGTCATGGTGGCTGATCGCTGCTGGCCTGCTGCTGGTCGCCGGCATCGGCTGGCTGGACGACCATCGCCCCCTGCCGGTGTGGCCACGGCTTGGCATGCATGCGCTGGCAGCGCTGCTGCTTGCGGCCGACTTGCATGTGCAGGGCGCGGGCCTCCTGATCTGCGCCCTGGCATTCGTACTTGCGCTGGGCATGACCAATGCCTGGAACTTCATGGATGGCATCAATGGGCTGGCGGCCAGCCAGGCCCTGCTGTGTGCTGTGGCCATGACTGCGCTGCCGGGATTCGAATCGCCATCGCTGGGTATCGCGGTGGCGGGGGCTTGCCTGGGCTTCCTGCCGTTCAACTTCCCTCGTGCACGCGTATTCCTGGGCGATGTCGGCAGCGGTGCGCTGGGCTATCTGATCGCCGTGCTCGTAGTGCTCGGATTCAACTCCACGCCAACCAATGGCTGGCCACTACTGCTATTGCCGCCCTTGGCGATCCTCGTTGACAGTGGCATGACACTGCTCTGGCGGATGCGGCGTGGTGAGCGCTGGTGGCAACCCCATGTTCAGCACGCTTACCAGCGCTGGAGCAGGCGCAAGGGCCATGCTGCGGTCACCGTGGGATACGGGCTCTGGACGATAACCGTGATTGGGGTCATGCTTTCATTGCAGGGCAGGTGGGGTGGGCCTGGTTGGGTGAGTCTGATCGCCTTGCTGTTTTGCGCGTTCGCCGCAACCCTTGCATGGCGATGGTTGCATGGTCGATACGAGCGGGAAGAAGCCGAAGGATTCGGGTCATGAGCACATGGAATGAGCGCTTGAAGTACAGCTTGCCGCGAATGGCGGTGATTCTGCATGACCTGGTCATGGTCTGGGTCTGCTGGCAAGGCTTGCACTACATGCGCTACGCCCTGCAACCGCAGCCACTTCCGTTGGAGCCTTTTTCCAGCACTGTCGCCATCGTGATCGTGGCCCAGGGGTTGGTGTCGTGGCGGGTCGGCCTGTATCGCGGCTTGTGGCGCTTTGCCAGCGTCCCCGACCTGATGAACATCTTCAGGGCAAGCCTGCTTGGCTTGCTGGCGGTGGTGCTGGGCCTGTTCTTCTACAGCCGTCTGGATCTTGTCTCGCGAGCGGCACTACTGCTGTATCCATTCGTGTTGACGCTCCTGCTTGGAGCGCCGCGGCTGATCTTTCGGGTCTGGAAAGATCAGCGCCTGTTGCGCCTGGACGATACCGCCGAGCGCGTCCTGATCCTGGGCGCCGGCCAGGCCGGTGAGGCGCTGGTGCGCGACCTGCGCCGCACCGGGCGCTACCAGCCGGTAGGTTTCCTTGATGATGCGGTCGCGTTGCGTGGCACGCGGCTGCAGGGCTTGCCCGTGCTTGGGCGAATCGACGACGTCGGTCGGATCGCGCCTGAAACCGCCGCCAAGCTGCTGGTGATTGCGATGCCATCGCTGGACGCTACCGCGATTCGACGCGTGGTCGGAATCTGCGAAGACAGTGGCGTGCCGTTCCGCACCGTGCCGCGGCTCGCGGACGTGCTGGATGGCCGTTCGATGCCGGGTGAACTGAAGGAAGTCGCGATCGAGGACCTGCTTGGTCGGCAGCCGCTGAGTCCGGACTGGAAGGCCATCCGTGGCTGGTTGGGTGCGCGCACGGTGCTGGTCACCGGTGCAGGTGGCTCGATCGGGTCCGAACTGTGCCGCCAGTGCGCACGGCATGGCGCGCGCCGGATCGCATTGCTCGAAATTGACGAGCTTGCATTGCTCACGATCGAGGCCGATCTGCTGCGGGATTTCCCCGACATTGAATGCGTGCCGGTATTGGGCGATTGCGGCGATGCGGCGGTGATGCGGCATGCGCTGGGATTGGCCGAACCCGATGCGGTGTTCCATGCGGCGGCGTACAAGCAGGTACCGTTGTTGCAGAGGCAGCTGCGTGAAGCCGTCCGCAACAACGTGCTGGCGACCGACGTGGTCGCCCGTACCAGCCGCGCTGCCGGCGTTGGTACATTCGTGCTGATTTCCACCGACAAGGCGGTCGACCCGGTGAATGTGCTGGGCGCCACGAAGCGCTTGGCGGAAATGCTGTGCCAGGCGCAGGTCGATCATCGATCGACCCGGTTCGTGACCGTCCGCTTCGGCAATGTGCTGGATTCGGCGGGCAGCGTGGTGCCGTTGTTCCGCGAACAGATCCGGCGTGGTGGCCCGGTCACGGTGACCGATCCAGACGTCACCCGTTACTTCATGACCATTCCCGAGGCCTGCCAGTTGATCCTGCAGGCGTCGTCGATCGGCGCGCAGCAGGCGATCTACACGCTGGACATGGGCGAACCGGTATCGATCCGCATGCTCGCCGAACAGATGATCCGCCTGGCCGGAAAGCAACCGGCGCGGGACATCGCGATCGAGTACATCGGCCTGCGCATCGGCGAGAAACTGCACGAAACCCTGTTCCATGTCGACGAGCGCTACAGCGCGACCATGCATCCGAAGATCCTGCAGGCCACCCCGCGCGGGGTGACGTCCGAGCGCATTGATCTTGCGCTGAAGGGCTTGCGCGAAGCTTCCGATGCCTATGATCTGGAACGCCTTGCCGCGGCGTTGCGGGACGCGGTGCCAGAATTCAACCCGGCCAGCGAGGACGAGCCTGTTCGCAATGCCACCGTGGTGGCATTCCCGGCGCGTCGCAGTCGCCTGAATTGACCGCATTCATTGAGCCCTGACATGACCTCGACGACGACTCCGCCAACCCATCGCCGCATCCGCAAGGCGGTCTTCCCGGTCGCAGGCCTTGGCACGCGCTTCCTGCCGGCGACCAAGACGGTGCCCAAGGAAATGCTGCCGATCGTCGACAAGCCGCTGATCCAGTACGCGGTTGACGAAGCGGTCGAAGCAGGGTGCGACACCCTGATCTTCGTCACCAACCGCTACAAGCATGCGGTGGCCGACTACTTCGACAAGGCCTATGAGCTCGAACAGAAGCTCGAGCGCGCCGGCAAGCATGAACAACTGGAGCTGATCCGCAACGTGCTGCCGCCTGGCGTGCGTGCGGTGTTCGTGACCCAGGCCGAGGCCTTGGGCCTGGGTCATGCGGTGCTGTGCGCCAAGCCGGTCGTGGGCGATGAACCGTTCGCCGTGTTGCTGCCGGATGACCTGATCTGGACTCGCCAGTCAGTAGCCGGTGGCGGGGGTGCGCTCAAGCAGATGGCGGACCATGCACAAGCCACGGGTGGCAGCGTGATCGCCGTGCAGGACGTGCCGCGCGAGCAGACGGCAAGCTACGGTATCGTCGCCACTGAAAGCTTCGATGGTCAAGCCGGGCGGATCACCCGTATCGTTGAGAAACCCAAGCCCGCGGACGCGCCGAGCAACCTGGCCGTGGTCGGCCGTTACATCCTGGATGCGTCGATCTTCGACCTGCTGGAAACCACGCAACAGGGCGCCGGTGGTGAAATCCAGCTTACCGATGCGATCGCGGCACTGCTCCCGCAAAAAGCAGTCGAAGCCTTCCGTTTCCATGGCACTAGATTCGACTGCGGCACCCATCTGGGATTGATTGAAGCAACGGTGCGCTATGCGCTGGATCACGAGCTACTAAGCGAGCCGGCTCGCGCCCTGATGCAGAAAGCGCTGGATGAAATGGGTGTGGTCGAGACCTAGAACGCTCTTGCCCCCTTCTCCCGCGGGCGGAAGAGGGCTGGGGTGAGGGTGGTGATGTTGTGACTCACCATCGCACCCTCATCCGGCGCTTCGCGCCACCTTCTCCCGCCCACGGGAGAAGGGTTCAAACGGATCACATCGCTTCGAAAATCCCCGCTGCACCCATGCCAGTGCCGATGCACATAGTGACCATGCCGTACTTCTGCTGGCGGCGACGCATGCCATGCAGCAGAGTCGCGGTGCGAATCGCGCCGGTCGCGCCGAGCGGATGCCCCAGCGCGATCGCGCCGCCCAACGGATTGATCTTGTCGGCATCCAGCCCGCAGGTGCGGATCACTGCCAGTGCTTGCGCCGCGAACGCTTCGTTGAGCTCGATCCAGTCAATCTGGCCCTGGTTGAGGCCCGCCTGCTTGAGCGCCTTCGGGATCGCCTCGATCGGTCCGATACCCATCACTTCCGGCCGCACGCCAGCGACCGAGAAACTGACAAAGCGCGCCAGCGGGGTGAGCCCGTAATCCTTGATCGCCTGTTCCGACGCCAGCAGCACACCCGCAGCACCATCGCTCATCTGCGAGCTGTTGCCGGC
>JBBSTP010000054.1:0-11313 GCA_038235795.1 Lysobacterales bacterium
GCCAAGTCCACGCCGATGGTTATAGTACGCATTGGAAACTCCTCCTCCAGATACACCGATGGTGAGAGCCATCATGGTCCTTCAAGACCGAGCGGTTATCCGCAGGGATGGGGAGTTTCCTTTTTACTCGTTCAAGCCGACACCACTTCGTAGCTTCACCTTTGCGCCTGCGCTACGCTAGCGCAAAGCTTTCGCCACTGCGCGGCGCGGCTTAACTCAGGTGTTAGCGCCCATAGATGCATACAAGCGAGACCTTCGGACTCCAATTTTCAAACATTCCGGTCGTCAATTTGAGACTTGAATTTGTTGAGACTTATCGTAATGCCTTGGAACTTCTTCGTAGAGAGACAGGCTGTAGCCATTTCCACAACATTTGCACGGATGTGTTGGAACTCGACGCAGAACTCAACCATTCAATGCGAATTTGCATCATGAGCATGGAGAGCTACATCAACTACGCCGTCTGGGACATCCTAGGAGCAACGAAAGCTTGGACACCCGAGAAGCGACTACTGTTCAAGAACCCTTACGGTCACAAGAAGGGTATTTGCGGCGCCTACTACGATGTTCTTCCGTCTCTCATAGAGCCTAAACTGAGCCTGCGCTTGACAGACAACACCTTATAGCAACGCACACTTGCTTTGTACAAAGAGGTAAGAAATCCACTCTTCCACGGGCAAAGCGCAGCCCAAGTCAAAGTAGCCGACTACTTCAACGTGATTGAGCATCTAAGGCTCATGTACACGTGGATTGACTCTTGGCATACAAGTCGCTGGGGCAACCTCTCGTGCAATCACTTGGTGGGCGCTAACTAATCGTTCAAGCCGAGACCGCTTCGCGGCTCGGCTCATGCGCTATCGTGTTGCACACCGCCGCGCCGCTACGCAGTCCGGCTTAACTCAGGTGTTAGCCAGCACTCACCGAATAGCCGCGCTTGACATGCGGTATTTTCGTAGCTACATTTAAGCCATGCGCATCACCTGCGACCCTGCCAAGCGCCAATGGACTTTGCGGGACCGCATTTCACCCGGAACGATGAGCGCCAGGACTACGGAGAGCCACGCTTCATCAAAGCTGGCTGGCTCGATTCTCGACTTGTCGTATTTGCATGGACGCCGCGCGGCGCTGCAAGGCGCATCATCAGCATGAGGCACTGCCATGAACGTGAAGAAAAAAAGCTCAGCCCACATCTCGCGTGACGCAGACACGCCTCCGGAGATCACGGATGCCTGGATCGCCGGTGCAGATCTGTACCACGGTGACAAACTTGTTAGTCGTGGGCGCCCAAAACTTGCCAATCCTCGCCAACTCTTGTCCTTGCGCTTGCCTACTCAAGTCATCGCACTTTGGAGAGCCACTGGCCCAGGCTGGCAAACGCGCATGGCCGAGGCTTTGGAGAAGTCCGCTCCAAAAACTCGTAGAGCTGCTGGCTAACTATTCGTTCAAGCCGACACCGCTTCGTAGCTTCAGCTTTGCGCCTGCGCTACGCGAGCGCAAAGCTTTCGCCACTGCGCGGCGCGGCTTAACTCAGGTGTTAGACCGGCGGATTTAACTACGAAGTGCAACGCTTGAGCGATGCGTAAAAGACTTCTCTTGGCGTCCTGAAACCTAACACTTTGCGTGGTCGATCATTCAATCGGTCTTCGACGGCTTGTAGCTCTGGTGCCGTGATCGTGTCGAAGTCGCGTTGTCTGGGAAAGTATTGCCCCGGCCGTCCCAAGCGGGACATCAGCATCATTTCCACCGTCCAGCGGCCGATGCCGCAGACCGGGTGCAGTGCTTCGACAATCTCATCCTGGTGCATCACCGACATCCGCCGCAGGTCGGGAATTTCACCTGCGGCTTCACGCCGGGACAGGTCGCGCAGCGCCAACAGCTTGTTGCCGGAGACACCGCAGCCACGCAGGCTGGCATCGTCGCAGCTCGCGAGGGTATCGCAATGGAAACGAGCGCTGCCGATCGCAGCTTGCACCCGCCCGACGATCGTCGCCGCTGCCTTCCCGCTCAGTTGCTGGTAGAGAATGGCGCGCGCCTCTGTAGTGTCTGCGGACACGGAAAAACAAACGCCGCGACAAGCGCGGCGTTCATTCAACATACGTATCGGCAGGCCTACTTCAGCGGATAGTAGATATCGAACTGGCCGTTCTCGGTGAACGAACCGGCGATACCCGACTTGTACGATTCATACGGACGATCTGTCACTTCGTAACCACCGGTCAATGCCCACGCGCGAAGCGCATTGCGGGCGTTCTCGAGCTCGGCCATGTAACCCGTGTAGGAAGCCATCGCCACCTTGGTCGGCGCGTTCTGGACGAACTGCACCGGGCCTAGCAAGCTGACGTTGCCGACCGCGCTACCGTCCCTCTTGCGAACCGGCTGGGCGACATCGAAGTTGTAAGTCTCGCGGCCAAGGTCGGTGGTGATGATGCGCAACGGACCGGCCGCTTCCAGATTATTGGCGTCCATGACCCGTCGGATCCATTCGGTGTTCGCGGTGAGGGATGCCTGGATTTGCGAATTGCCCCGCTCCACGTTGCCGGCGGTGACGTACAACACATCCTCGGCCGGGCGCTGGACAACCTTTGGCGTGGTCATCTTGCTTCCGGACACGGCGTAATCGACGTTCGGCACTGCGGCCAGCATCGATACGATCCTCGCCAGGCCCAGCTTCATGTCGTCGCCAACATGACGCGCCACGTAGAGGCCGGCGTAGCGGCCAATGAGGTCCCAGCCGTAATCGACGTCGAACGTCTGGATGATCTCGACATTTCGGTTATTGCGGCCGGTAGGCTGGAAGGTAAACGCCGTCCGCTTGTTGCTGCCACGTTCGATGTTCTCGATGTCGTAGGCGACCTTCTCGCGCGGGACGCTTTCGGTGATCTCCCACGAACCCTTGCCGAGGCGGTCATCCGTGGACACGTAGTCCAGGCGTGCACCAACGCCGGACTCCGGTCCGGAATAGCTGAGCTGCACGCGGGGATCGCGCAGGACCAGTGGATTCCACGACTTGAAGCGACGCAAGCTGTTCAAGGAGTCGAACACGATCGTCAACTTGCGGTTGGTCTCGATCTTCTCGGACAGATGACGCTGGGATGGCAATACCAAGGCCACGACCAGATACAGGGCCGCAACGATTGCGAGGGAAATCAGGATCTCGATGAAACGAGTCATTCAGGAATCTCCGGGAGGGCCGCTCGCGGGGGTAGCCGCGCAGACCCGCCATCCTACCAAAACCCTCGTCGCGCGGGCGAGGGGAATATCGACGAATCGCGACCAATTACACCAATTGAAGTTCGAATGCCTTCAACACCGCCCGGGTTCGGTCGCGCACGCCCAGCTTGGAAAGGATGTTGGACACGTGGTTCTTGATCGTGCCCTCGGCCACGCCGAGCGAATTGGCGATCTCCTTGTTGGAGAAGCCCGAAGCCATCAAACGCAGGATCTCGGTTTCTCGGTCGGTCAGGGGGTCGGGTCGGTCCAGGCTGACGAACTCGTTGCGCATATGCTCCAGCCCAGACAGCAGCCGCTGGGTGACCACCGGCTGGACCAGCGAACCACCCCCGGCCACCGCCCGGATCGCGTTCACCAGTTGTTCCAGCGACACATCCTTGAGCAGATAGCCCTTGGCGCCGGCCTTGATCCCGGCCAGCACCAGTTGATCGTCATCGAAGGTGGTCAGGATAATTGTCGGCGGCAGGGTGCCCATCTGCCCAAGTGCCTGCAACGCTTCCAGGCCCGACATCGCCGGCATGCGCATGTCCATCAGCACCACGTCGGGTTTGACCTGCGGAATGGTTTCAACCGCCTGGCGACCATCCGACGCTTCGGCGATCACTTCAATGCCCTCCGCCAGCTCCAGCAGGGAACGGATGCCTTGGCGTACCAGGGTCTGGTCATCGACCAGGAACACGCTTATTGATGCGGGCGGAATCATGCGGCCACTCCTTCGGGGATGCCGGGCTCGGCGTTGGCGCCGGCAGGCAGGATCATGGTGAGCTGGAAGCCTTGTCCGGCACGGCTTTCAATCTCCAACCGGCCGCCAAGCTGGCGCAGGCGCTCGCGCATGCCTTGCAGTCCATTGCCGTTGGCAAGCTGGTCGGTGCCACTGCCATCGTCGCGCACCTGCAGAATGATGCGCTCGCCGTCATTTTCGGCATTCAGCCACAGGTTGCGGGCGTCGGCATGGCGCACCGTATTGGTGATCGCTTCCTGTGCACAGCGCAGCAACACATGCGCACGTTCGGGGTCTTCCACTGTCAACGGATGCTGCACGTCCATGTGGATGGCGAGCTTGGGTACGTTCTCGGCCAGCGGGCGCAGAGCAGCGCCGAGATCGATCGCGCCGCTGTCACGCAGTTGGCTGACCGCCTCGCGCACGTCGGTCAGCAGCAGCCTGGCCAATGTGTGCGCTTGCTGGACGTGTTCCTTGACGCGGCCCTCCGACAGGTGGCCGGCCACTTCCAGGTTCAGGCTGAGCGCGGTGAGATGGTGGCCCAGCAGGTCATGCAGTTCCCGCGAGATGCGGGTGCGCTCATTGACGCGTGCGCTTTCCGCCAGCAGGGCGCGGGTGGAGCGCAGTTCGGCATTGAGCCGGCGCTGTTCCTCGCGGGCCTGCGACTGTTGCAGCGCAACAAGGCTGGTGATGAATACGAAGCCGGAAAACCCCGCATACAACATCGACTGCATCAGCGCCTCGACCAGCGGGAAATGCAGGCCGAGCATGAACATCGGCACCACCGCCAGCTGCGCGCCCAATAGCCACGCAACGCCGAGCGGCAGTGGCAACAACCAGGGCAGGACGCAAGCCGCAACCATCAACAGCACGCTGCCCAGGCCGGTCTCGCTAAAGAAGCCCAAGCCAATCGCAGCCAATGTGGTGATGGTCAGCAGCAGGTAGTCCAGCGCCTTGCGGTGCTCGCCCAGCCCACGCGTCAGCCAGTGATAGCCGACGCCAAATGCCAGGTAGCAGGCCCAACCCTCCCAGGGCATGACGTGGGCGATACTGTCTTCAGGCATTGGGACCTGCCACTGGCCAATCCACGAATACAGCAACGGCAGCCCCACCATGGCCCAGGTGAACAGGCCGGCGAAGCGCAACAGGCGGGTATGTGAAAGACGGGCAAGCATGGGGCCTTATAACCCCTTCCGGCATGTCCGCGCCTGCACCGAAGGTCATGGCCGCCCGGATCGGTGCGTGCGATAATCACCAACAGGTCGCACGCCGAGTCGCATGCGGTCCGGACCATCCGCAACAAGCCACTCGGAGCCAAAGGAATGTCGATCGCCATCCGCGACGTGCGCGAGCACGAGCTGGATTCCGTCCTCGCCCTCAACAACGCCGCGGGACCTGCGATCCTCCCCCTCGACGCAGCCCGGCTGCGCGAGTTGTTCGAGTCCGCGGAGTATTTCCGCGTGGCCGAGCGCGACGGCACGCTTGCCGGCTTCCTGATCGGATTCGGCGCTGCGGCCAACCACGACAGCAGCAACTTCGCCTGGTTTGGCCAACGCCATCCTGATTTCTTCTACATCGACCGCGTGGTGGTGGCCAGCCGTCGCCGCGGTGGCGGCGTCGGTCGCGCGTTGTACGCCGATGTGCAGAGCTACGCGGAACTGCGCTATCCGCAACTTGCCTGCGAAGTCTTCCTGCAAGCCGGCACCGACCATGCGCTGCTGTTCCATGGCAGCTTCGGCTTCCGCGAAGTCGGCCAGCACGTCATGCCCAGCCACGAGCTGCGTGCGGCGATGCTGATGAAGCCCCTGTGCAGCTTTGCGTGGGTGTGCGAAACGTATGGCGATGAACTGCCGGACGAACCCTGGTTGCCGCATCCGCGCATCCGGCCTGCGGTCCGGCGCGCCGCGGGCACGTGTGCATGAGTGCGGTGATCGACTACGCCCAGGCCGGCGAGCTGAAATTCGGCCAGGTCGGCATCGCCAACCTGCGCGTACGTACCCTGGACGTGGCACAGCTTGCCAATGAGATGCGCGAGCGCGTGCAGCGCGCGCCCAACCTGTTCGGCCGCGCCGCGCTGGTGCTGGATTTCGGCGGCCTGAGCAAGGTGCCCTCGCTGGAGGAAGCACGTGCACTGGTCGAAGGCCTGCACGCAGCCGGCGTCTTCCCTGTCGCGCTGGCCTATGGCACCAGGGACGTCGACGTCCTGTCGCAAGCGCTCGGCCTGCCCTTGCTGGCCAAGTTCCGCGCCCAGTACGAGCGCGGTGATGGCGAACCACAGCCAGCATCGTCCGCAATGTCAGCCCCGCGCAGCGAGCCGGCACCAGCACCTGTCGCCACCAAACCGGCACCGGCCAAGTCCGGCGCCGGGCTGATGCATGCAACCCCGGTGCGTTCCGGCCAGCAGGTGTACGCGGACAACCGCGACCTGACCGTGGTCAGCACCGTCGGTGCCGGCGCGGAAGTGATCGCCGACGGCAGCATCCACATCTATGGCCCGCTCCGCGGACGCGCGCTTGCGGGTGCGCAGGGCGATGAAAACGCGCGCATCTTCTGCCGCGAATTCCATGCCGAACTGGTGGCGGTGGCGGGACACTACAAGGTGCTGGAAGATATTCCGGCGGAACTGCGCGGCAAGCCCGTGCAGGTCTGGCTGGAACAGGGACAACTCAAGCTCGCCGCGCTCGACTGAGTGTGGACAACCCTTCAACGGAGAAAGCCAACTTGGCGGAAATCATCGTAGTGACATCGGGCAAGGGCGGCGTCGGCAAGACCACGTCCAGCGCCAGTATCGCCACCGGGCTCGCACGTCGCGGCAAGAAGGTAGCGGTGATCGACTTCGACGTCGGCCTGCGCAACCTCGACCTGATCATGGGCTGCGAACGGCGGGTGGTGTACGACTTCGTCAACGTCATCCACGGCGAGGCCTCGCTCAAGCAGGCCCTGATCAAGGACAAGCGCTACGACAGCCTGTTCGTATTGGCCGCATCGCAGACCCGCGACAAGGACGCGCTGACCAAGGAGGGCGTCGAAAAGGTGCTGAAGGACCTCTCCGATGACGGCTTCGATTACATCGTCTGCGATTCCCCCGCCGGCATCGAGAAAGGCGCGTTCCTTGCGATGTACTTCGCCGACAAGGCGGTGGTCGTGGTCAATCCGGAAGTCTCCAGCGTGCGCGACTCCGACCGCATCCTGGGCTTGCTGGCCTCCAAGACCCGCCGCGCCGAACAGAGCGACGGCGAAGTCGGCGCCTACCTGCTACTGACCCGCTACAGCCCGTCGCGGGTGGAAGCGGGCGAGATGCTGTCGATCCTCGACGTCGAGGAAGTCCTGGGGTTGAAGTCGATCGGGGTGATCCCGGAATCCGGCGACGTGCTCAACGCGTCCAACAAGGGCGAGCCGGTGATCATGGATGCCGAATCGATCGCCGGCCAGGCCTACGACGACGCGGTGGCGCGGCTGATGGGGGAGGAGCGACCGATGCGCTTCACCCAGCCCGAGCGCAAGGGCTTCTTCAGCAAATTGTTCGGGGGTTGAGCATGTCGATCTTTGATTTTCTCAAGCCCAAGAAGAACACCGCCTCGGTCGCCAAGGACCGCCTGCGCATCATCATTGCCCAGGAGCGCACCAGCCACGGCCAGCCCGACTACCTGCCGCTGCTGCGCCGCGAGTTGCTGGAAGTGATTCGCAAGTACGTCAACGTGGATGCCGACGCGGTCAAGGTGGACGTGGTCAAGGATGGCGAGCACGACGTGCTGGACATCTCGGTTGCGCTGCCCGAAGAACGCGCGCAAGCCAGCGCCTGATGCGTCCCTTCATCCCTGCGACGCGGGGATGATCTGGTCGAGATGACCCAGGTCCTCACCCTCGCCGACATCAGCTTTGACCATGCTGCGGCCTTGCTCGCGCGTTACGGGCTGGCACTGGATCGCGTCGCCGATGAAGCACCCATCCCCGGCAGCTATTGGGGTGAATCCGAAGCCGGGGTCATCGGCTGCCGCGTGCATGCACGTGGCGACACTCCCGTGCATTCATTGCTGCATGAAGCCTGCCATCTGATCGTGTTGCCGCACGAACGGCGCGACACCGTGCATACCGATGCCACCGACAGCGTGGCAGAGGAAGACGCCGTGTGCGTATTACAGGCCCTGCTTGGCGACAAGCTGCCCGGTGTTGGCCGCGACCGTGTGCTGGCCGACATGGATGCATGGGGCTATACGTTCCGGCTTGGTTCGGCCCGCGCTTATGTCGAACACGATGCCGAGGCCGCGTGGGAGTGGTTGCAGGAACAGGGCTTGGTCGACGCGCAGCGCCGCCTGATCCTGCCCCCGCCCTGAGCGGTCGACTTGCACGGGTCAGCATTCGCGGTCTAGCCTTGCTGTCCCGGCGCGTCCGCGCTGCACCAGGAAGCCGCCGTGACCCGACGCCCCGCCTTACTTGCAATCGCCATCGTCGGCGCGCTGGGTCTCGCCGCCTGCAAGCGCGATGCCGCGCTCGCCACCGGCACGCCCGGCGTCACCACGTCGCCCGCGTCGGAAACCGCCGACCAGTTTGTCGCAAGGGTCAACGAGGAGTTGCGCAACACCAGCGCCGAACTCAATTCTGCGCAGTGGCTGTCAAGCACCTATATCAACAGCGACAGCGAAATGCTGGCGGCCAAGGCCAACGAACGCTGGCTGACGCAGCTCAATGGCTGGATCGAACAGTCCAGGCGTTTTGACGGCCAGCAGCTGTCGCCGGCAACGTCGCGCGCGATCAAACTGATCAAACTGATGACCGCGATGCCGGCGCCAAAGGATCCGGCCAAGCTCAAGGAGCTGACCCAGATCGCCACCCGCATGGAAGGCATGTACGGGTCCGGCAGCTACTGCACCGGCGAGGGCGACGCCAGGCAATGCCGCGACATCGGCCAGCTCAGCGAAGTACTGGCGACGAGCCGCGATTACGACGCCCAACTCGATGCTTTCAATGGCTGGCACACGATCAGCCAGCCAATGCGCAAGGACTACACGCGCTTCGCCGAACTGGTGAACCAGGGCGCCAAGGAGATGGGCTTTGCCGATGCGGGCGAGATGTGGCGCTCCGGCTACGACATGAGCCCGGCCGAACTGGCCGCAGAAACCGATCGCCTGTGGGACCAGGTCAAGCCGTTGTACGAACAGCTGCACTGCTACGCGCGCGGCAAGCTCGTTGCCAAGTACGGTGCGGAAAAGGGTGAGGTAGCCGGCGGCATGCTGCCCGCGCATCTGATGGGCAACCTTTGGCAACAGGAGTGGGGCAACCTGTGGGACATGATGCAGCCCTACCCGGGCGCCGGCGACCTGGACGTGAACCTTGCCCTGCGCGCCATCGCGCAGGCCGACATCACCAACGAACGCAACAAGCCGGGTGAAACGGGCGTGTCGGCCGCCCAGCGCGAGGTCAACGCACAACGTGCGGCAGCGCTGGATACGGCAAAGAAAATGGCCGAGCGCGCGCAGGACTTCTACGTGTCGCTGGGCATGCAGAAGCTGCCGCAGAGCTACTGGGAGAAGTCCCAGTTCATCAAGCCGCTCGAGCGCGAAGTGGTCTGCCATGCCAGCGCCTGGGACATGAACATGGCCGGCGACGTGCGCACCAAGATGTGCATCGGCCCGACCGAGGAAGACTTGACCACGATCTACCACGAGCTGGGCCACCTGTATTACGACCTGGCCTACAACAAGCAGCCGCCGATCTTCCAGAATGCGGCGCACGACGGTTTCCACGAGGCCATCGGCGATACCATCGTGCTGGCGATGACGCCGGGCTACATGCACTCGGTTGGACTGGTTGGCGCGCAACAGCAGAGTCGCGAAGCCATGATCAACGCGCAGATGCGCATGGCCCTGTCCAAGGTGGCGTTCCTGCCATTCGGGCTGATGATCGACCGCTGGCGCTGGGGCGTGTTCGATGGCTCGATCAAGCCGGAGAACTACAACAAGGCGTGGTGGGACCTGAAGGCCAAGTATCAGGGTGTGGCTCCGGTCAGCCCACGCGGCGAGGTTTATTTCGATCCGGGCGCGAAGTACCACGTGCCCGCCAACACGCCGTACACCCGTTACTTCCTGGCCCGTATCCTGCAGTTCCAGTTCTACAAATCCCTGTGCGATGCCTCCGGTTTCAAGGGACCGCTGTACGAATGCAGCTTCTATGGCAGCAAGCAAGCCGGCGAGAAGTATTCGGCGATGCTGTCCAAGGGCGCCAGCCAGCCCTGGCAGCAAACACTGAAGGAGCTCACCGGCGGCGAGAAAATGGATGCCAGCGCGGTGCTGGAATATTTCGCCCCGCTGCAGGATTGGCTGAAGGAGCAAAATGCAGGCCAGCAATGCGGATGGTCCAGTGGCGGCTCAACCAGTGCCGCGGCTGCGCAACCTACGCCAGCCAAGGCCGGTTAAGCCCGGCCCTTCTGGCAAAACAAGAGGCCGGCGCAAGCCGGCTTTTTTTCCATGGTCGCAAGGCGCGATACTTCCGCGATGGACGATCTAGCCCCGCACACCCTCGCCCCGCAAGCCCTCGCCACCGCCACTGCACTGCCGGCGCGTTACTACGTCGATGCGACGATGGCAGCGACTGATCGCGCATGGGTCTTCGACCGGAGTTGGCAACTCATCGCGCACGCCTGCCAATTACGCGATGCCGGCGACCACGTCATTGCCAATCTCGGCGGCCTGCCGGTGATCGCAGTACGTGGCGCCGATAGCGTCATCCGCGTCATGCACAACGTCTGTCGGCATCGCGCCGGACCAATCGCGCAATGCGATGGACTGGCCGCGAAGTCGTTGCGTTGCCGCTACCGCGGCTGGAACTACGCTCTGGACGGCGTGCTGAAGTCCGCGCCGGAAATGCAGGGTGCGGTGGACTTCGAGCCGTCCTCGATCCATCTGCCGCAACTTGCAGTGAGGATCTGGCAGGGCCTGGTTTTCGCCGCCGTTGATGCGACGCAGGCACCTGACTTCGATGCCTTCGTCGCGGGCATCGATGTCCGCCTCGGCGCGGATCGCGGGCTGCAATACTACGGCCGCCACCATCGCGTCGGTTACGAGATCGCCTGCAACTGGAAGGTGTATGTCGACAATTTCCTCGAGGGCTACCACGTGCCGCACGTGCACCCCGGGCTGAACCGCCTGCTCGACTACCGCAGCTACCGCACCGAACTGATGCAGTGGCACAACCTGCAATGGAGTCCGCTTGAAAGCGACGCATTGCTCTATGGCAATGGTGACGCGCTGTACTACTGGCTGTGGCCGAACACCATGCTCAATATCCTGCCCGGGCGCTTGCAGACCAATCGGGTGATCCCGCTGGGCGTGGATCGTTGCCGGGTTGAGTTCGACAGCTATTAC
>JBBSTP010000055.1:0-11306 GCA_038235795.1 Lysobacterales bacterium
AGACATCCCGGTGTTGTCGGAAGAGTCCAACGCAATCGACATCACCCAGCGCCGCACATGGCTGCGCTACTGGCTGGTCGATCCGCTGGATGGCACCCGCGAGTTCATCAAGCGCAATGGCGAGTTCACCGTCAACATCGCCCTGATCGAGGACGGCGTGGCCACCTTTGGCGTGATCCAGCAACCGGTCGGCGGTGGCCTGTGGCATGGCGCGGCCGGCGCAGGCGCATTTCGCCGCGACGGGGATATCGATACAGGCATCCATGTGCGCATGCCGGCGACCGCCCCGTTGACGATCGCCGCAAGTCGTTCGCATCGCGATGCGCGCACCCAGGCCATGCTGGATGCACTGGCCGGCAGCGAAGCGGTGGCCTGCGGCTCGTCGCTGAAGTTCTGTCGCATCGCCGAAGGCGAACTCGACCTGTATCCGCGTTTCGGCCCGACCAGCGAGTGGGACACCGCTGCTGGGCAGGCGATCCTGGAAGCCGCGGGCGGCGCGGTGCTGGATCCGCGCGGACGACCGTTTCGCTACAACCAGCGTGAGACCCTGCTCAATGGCGATTTCATCGCCTTCGGCGATGTCGCCCTGCGCGACAGCTTGCTGGCATGAGCTTGAAATCATGAGTTCAGCATGAGCGAGGAACGCGACATTGACACGCTACTGGCGATCATGGCTGCGCTGCGCGATCCGCAGAGCGGTTGCCCGTGGGATGTGCAGCAGACCTTCGTCAGTATTGCGCCGTACACCGTCGAAGAAGCCTACGAAGTCGCCGATGCGATCGACCGCGACGATCTGGACGGGCTCAAGGACGAGCTTGGCGACTTGTTGCTGCAGGTGGTGTTCCATGCGCGGATGGCACAGGAGCAGGGCAGCTTCGATTTTGGCGATGTGGTCGGCGCGATTTGCGACAAGATGACCCGGCGCCACCCCCACGTGTTTGCCGCGCAGGGATGTGCAAATGCCGCGGGAGGCAGGATGCCGGGAGCGGCGGCGGCACAGGGATGTGCAAATGCCGCAAGCGTCCAGGACGTGCAGGCTCAGACCCGCGCCTGGGAAGAGCACAAGCGCGCCGAGCGCGCGGTCCGCGGTGAATCCGATACGTCTGCGCTGGCCGGCATCTCGCGCGGCCTGCCCGAATGGCAGCGTGCGGTGAAACTGCAGCACAAGGCGGCCAAGGTCGGCTTCGACTGGCCGGGTCCAGCCCCGGTGATCGGGAAACTGCACGAGGAAATCGAGGAAGTACGCGTCGAATTCGCGGCGGTCGCCGCCGATCCCGCTGATGCGGATGCGCAGCTGCGGCTCGAGGATGAGCTGGGCGACCTGTTGTTCGTGTGCGCGAACCTGACCCGACACGCCAAGGTCGATTTCGGCGCAGCCATGCGCCGCGCCAACCACAAGTTCGAACGCCGCTTCCGCGCGATGGAAGCGTTGGCCGAAGCCGATGGCGGGCTTGCCGGGCAATCGCTGCAGGCGCAGGATCGTTACTGGGTGCAGGCCAAGCAAGCAGAGAAACGACACGCCATGGGAGGGGATGGGCAATGAGCGAGGGCTTTTCCAGTTTCCGCGAGTTCTATTCCTTCTACCTGGGTGAACACCGCGATCCCGTGTGCCGCCGCCTGCATTTCGCCGGTAGCAGCCTGGCGCTGGGCTTTGTGGTGCTGGCGATCATGCGCGGCGATCCACGCTGGCTGTTGGGGTCGCTGCTGTCCGGCTATGCGTTCGCGTGGGTCGGCCATTTCTTCTTCGAGCACAACCGGCCGGCGACGTACAAGCATCCGCTGTATTCATTTGCTGGTGACTGGATGATGTTCAAGGACATCCTGATCGGAAAAATCCCGTTCTAACCATAGCGAGGCTCTCAAACAGCCATTTTCCCAAGTCCTTCACGCAATTTCGACTTCAGGCGCGGCATCTTTCACAAAGCTGAAGACGGGAATTCAACCATGCGTGCACAGGAACAGGCGGGACTCGTCCTGATCATCGAGGACAACCGCAACATTTCGGAAATGGTCGGCGAATACCTCGAAAGCCGGGGATTCGAGGTTGACTATGCTGGCGATGGCCTTGACGGCTATCGGTTGGCGGCGGAAAACAATTACGACGTCATCGTACTCGACCTCATGCTGCCGCGGCTGGATGGCATCGAGGTGTGCAAGCGCTTGCGCAGCGAGGCGCGCAAGTCCACGCCGGTCTTGATGCTGACCGCCCGCGACACTCTCGACGAGAAGCTCACCGGCTTGTCGTCCGGTGCAGACGATTACCTGGTCAAGCCTTTCGCGATCCAGGAACTGGAAGCTCGCCTGCGCGCCTTGATCCGTCGCGAGCGCCGCCAGGTGGGTTCGGAGGTGTTGAAGGTTGCCGACCTGGTGCTGGACCCGGCCTCGCTTCGCGCGACCCGTGGCGGCAGCGAATTGCAGCTTTCTCCGATTGGTTTGCGCCTGCTGACCATCCTGATGCGTGAATCGCCCCGCGTGGTCAGCCGGCAGGAGATCGAGCGTGAGATATGGGGCAATGGTCTTCCGGATTCCGATACGTTGCGCAGTCATCTTTACAACCTGCGCAAGGTGATCGACAAGCCCTTCGAAAACGCGTTGCTGCACACCGTGCAAAGTGCGGGGTATCGCATCGCTGACATTTCCGGGCAGCTCGGCTGAGGCCGGCACCCGCTGGCAGCGTAGTGTTGGACAGGCGAAACTTCCGCATCGTATTCCTTCTCCAGCTGGCCATCGTCAGCCTGGTGGTCGTGCTTGGCATGTCGGGCTTGGCTGCCGCCAACGAGGAGTTGCCGTTCGCCACGGTGACCCTGGTGGCGATCGCACTGGCTCTGGGTTCGATTGTCGCCGTCACCTGGATGACCTATCAGGCGACCAGGCGCCTGTTGGCGCCCATGGATTGGCTGCTTGACGAGGTATCGCGCTGGGATCCGCGGCGGCCCGACACGCAGGCGCTGTCGCCCGAGCGCATCCCTGCGGACGTCAAAGGCGGCACCCGCAAGATGGCGATCGCATTGCATGGCCTGGGGGAGCGGGTGAATGAGTTCATTGCCCGCGAGCGCGACTTCACCCGCGACGCCAGCCATGAGCTGCGCACGCCATTGACTGTGATTCGGGTCGCCACCGACCTGATCAGCCACGACGAAGCGCTTTCCGACCTTTCGCGGCGATCGCTGGTGCGCATCCAGGGCGCGAATGCGGCGATGGAATCGATCATGGACGCGCTGCTGCTGCTGGCGCGGGACCAGGAAGTGGCGCTGGAAAAGGAAGACTTCCCGGTTCGCGACGTGGTGGACGCCGAGGTCGAGCGCATCCGCCCGCTGCTCGAAGGCAAGAATATTGCATTGGATGTGGCGATCGAGGCGCAGCCTGAACTGCACGCACCTCCGCGGGTACTCGGCGTGATCCTGCGCAACCTGTTGAGCAATGCGGTGCGTTTCACCGACGCCGGCCATATCCGGATACGCCTGCTGGCGGACCGGATCGAGGTCGAAGACACCGGCATCGGGATGGATGCGGCGGCGCTGGAGCGGGCGTTCGAGCCGTTCTATCGGGTCGATCCTTCCGTTGCCGGCGCCGGATTGGGCCTGTCCATCGCCCATCGCCTGGGCCAGCGCTGTAATTGGCCATTGCAGATCGCCAGCACGCCCGGCTCGGGCACGCATGCGACTATCGTGTTCGGGGCCGGTATCCCAGCGCAATGACCCGGGCGCCCTTGGTGACCGTGGCTTAGCGTGTCAACGCGCTCGGCACCCGTTCGTTCACCTTTCTTTCCCGGACACTCCCACGTATGAGCAGGGCACCGCGACGCTCCTCTTTTCCCGTGCGCAAGATCGGCACGGCGGTCGCGATCATTGCCGTGCTCGGACTTGGCTGGTACTTCTGGAGCCAGCGCAACGCTGCTGCCGACGAAAGCGGCTATCGCACCGAGACCGTGCAGCGTGGTGACATCCGCGTGGTGATTTCCGCCACCGGGACCCTGAGCGCGATTTCGACGATCACGGTCGGCAGCCAGATCTCCGGCCTGGTCTCCGATGTGCTCGTGGACTTCAACTCGCCGGTGAAGAAGAACCAGATCCTGGCGACGATCGATCCCAGCACCTACCAGGCGCAGATCGAGCAGGGCTCGGCGCAGATCGCCAGCGCGCAGGCACAACTGCGCCAGGCGCAGGCATCGCTGCGCAACGCCATCCTGGACTACCAGCGCAAGAGCGGGCTGGCCGCGGACAAGATGATTGCGCGCAGCGACCTCGACCTTGCGCGCTCCACGCTGGAACAGGCACAGGCGCAGGTCGCGTCGGCGCAGGCGCAGATCCGCCAGCAGACCGCGTCGACCCAGACCACCCGGGTCAACCTGCAGCGCACGGTGATCCGCTCGCCGGTGGACGGCCTGGTGCTGACCCGCAAGATCGAGCCCGGCCAGACCGTGGCCGCCAGCCTGCAGGCACCTGAGCTGTTCACGATTGCCGAAGACCTGGCCAAGATGAAAATCGAGCTGGCCGTGGATGAATCCGACATCGGTCAGGTCAAGGTCGGGCAGTCGGTCAGCTTCAGCGCCGATGCCTTCCCGGACCGCAAGTTCAGCGGTGTGGTCGAGCAGGTGCGACTGTCGGCGACCGCCACCAACAACGTGGTGACCTTCCCTGTGGTGGTGACCGTCGACAACAGCGACGGCACCCTGTTGCCGGGACTGACGGTAAATGCCGAGATCGAGGTCAGCAAACTCGGCAACGTCCTCACCCTCGGCAATGCGGCCCTGCGCTTCAAGCCCGCCGAGGGGTCGCCGTTGGCTGAATTGCAGACGGCGGGCCAAGGCCACGGTCAGGGTCGAGGTCAAGGCCAGGCCGGCGGATCAGGCATGGCCGATGACCTGAAGAGCCTGGCAGCCACGCTGCAATTGCAGCCGCAGCAGCAAGCGGCGTTCGATGCGGCGCTGGAGCAGATGCGGCAGCGTCAGGCCGAGCGCCAGGCGACGCAAGGATCGCGCGGGGTGGGCCGGCAACAGGGAGGTAGCCGCATGTTTGGCGGTGGTCCCCCGCGCACGGGCGGTGGCCACGGTGGTGGCGATCCCAGCATGCAGGCGCAGATGCGCGCGCGCATTCGCGATCGCTTCAGCCAGCAGTTCGGCGAGTTCCGTTCGAGCCTGGATGAGCCGCAGCGCGGCAAGTGGGATTCGGCGCTGGAAGCGCAACTCAGCGCCAAGCGGGTCACCGTGTACCAACTGGTCGATGGCAAGCCGGAGGTCACCTCGGTGCGTCTGGGCGCCAGCGATGGCAGCAGGACCGAGGTATCCGGCCGTACGCTCAAGGAAGGCGATCAGGTCATCTCCGGCGAGCGCTCGGCCACGGAGAACAAGTGATGTCTGCGATTGGCCGCGCACTCGTGGACACCCCGGTTGATTCGGTGGATGTTCCGGTCATCCGCACCACGGGCCTGGGCAAGGTCTATTCCGCCGGCACCGAGGCCGAGGTCGTCGCGCTCAAGAATGTCCAGCTCACGATAGGCCGCGGCGAGTTCGTGGCGATCATGGGACCGTCCGGCTCCGGCAAGTCCACGCTGATGAACCTTATCGGCTGCCTGGACACGCCCACCGCCGGCTCGTACTACTGCGATGGCGTTGATGTCTCGACGCTCGATGCCGAGGAACTGGCGGCACTGCGGCGCGACAAGATCGGCTTCGTGTTCCAGGGCTTCCATCTGCTGCCGCGGATGGACGCGACAGACAACGTCGCGATGCCGCTGGGTTATGCACGCATTCCCCATGGCGAGCGCCGCGAACGCGCGCAGGCCGCGCTGGCGTCGGTCGGCCTGGCCGACCGCGCTGGCCATCGACCGAACCAATTGTCAGGTGGCCAGCAGCAACGCGTGGCGATCGCCCGCGCCTTGGTCAACAGTCCGCCGATCCTGCTGGCGGATGAGCCCACCGGCGCACTGGACAGCAAGACCGGCGAGGAAATCCTGGCGCTGTTCAAGCAGCTTCGCGACGATGGGCACACGGTGATCCTGATCACCCATGATGGGCAGGTCGCGGATCATGCCGACCGTACCTATGTCATGCATGACGGCGAATTGCATGAACAAATCGAGGCGGCGGGCACATGAGTTTCCTGGACATCCTGCGCACGGCTTTCTTTGCATTGCGCGGAAACTGGATGCGCAGCGCGCTGACATCGCTGGGTGTGATCATTGGTATTGCCGCAGTGATCGTGATGGTGTCGATCGGCCAGGGCACCCAGGCCGAGATCGACAAGATGGTCTCCGGTCTCGGCTCCCAGCGCCTGGACATCGGCAGCTCCGGCGGCAATGGGCCAGGTGGTGCGCGCAGTGCCCAGGGTAGCCGCTGGAGCCTGGACGAAGGTGATGTGGAGGCAATCAGCAACGAAGTATCCGAAGCCCAATACGTCTCCGGGTCCTTGCGCGGCGGCACCCAGGTCGTCTTCGCGGAAAGCAATGCCTCCACCCAGTGGCAGGGCGTGCAGGCGGACTGGTTCACCATCAATGGCTGGAAGATCAATCAGGGCGACCTGTTCCAGGCCAGCGACTACGGCGGCAGCACCAAGCCGGTGATCCTCGGCGAAACCGTGCACAAGACCCTGTTCGGCGATGAGGACGCTATCGGCCAGACCGTGCGACTCGGCCGCGTACCATTCACCGTGGTCGGCGTGCTGGAGTCAAAGGGCCAGGGCGGCTTCGGCCAGGACCAGGACGACATGGTGGTGGTGCCGCTGGAGGCCGCGCGTCGTCGGCTGTCGAATTCGCAGTCGATGCCGCCCGGCGCGGTGCAGGGGATTTCCGTCGGCGTGGACGATGCCAGGAACCTGACCAGCGCGCAGAGCGAGATCGAAGGCTTGCTGCGGCAGCGCCACAAGATCGATCCGGGCGCCGAGGATGACTTCGCGGTGCGTAACATCAGCCAGATCGTGGCGACGCGCACCGCCACCACCAACCTCATGTCCAAGCTGTTGGGCGCGGTGGCCGGCATCTGCCTGATCATTGGTGGGATCGGCATCATGAACATCATGCTGGTCTCGGTGACCGAGCGTATCCGCGAGATTGGATTGCGCATGGCGGTGGGGGCCGGGCCCAGTGATGTGCGTCGTCAGTTCCTGGCCGAGGCGATGCTCATCTCGCTGATTGGCGGGGTGATCGGGATTGCCATCGGCGTGGCCGGTGCGCTGATCCTCGGTAAAGTGGGCAACCTGCCGGTGGAATTGAACGCGCAGGTGGTGATGCTGGCCGCGGGATTCTCGATTGCGACGGGCCTGTTCTTTGGTTACTACCCCGCACGCAAGGCCTCCATGCTCGACCCGGTCGAGGCGCTCCGCCAGCAATAGGCCAGCGCCGACCGCCGCACGAACGCCCATCGGGGGCTTGTGGCAAAATCCGGGTGTCGGCGACCAGACCGCGCGCCGATCCCCGTCCACCTGCCCGACATACATGCCCACTTCCCGACGCAGTCTGCCCGCCATCATCCGTTTCCCCGTGCATGGCTGACCATTACGGCCACCTGCCGCGTGGTCCTGCGCGGATCATGCAAGCGGCGGTGTGGTCCCTGCAGGGGCTGCGTGCGGCATGGCTGCATGAGTCGAGTTTCCGCCTCGAAGTGGCGCTGTTCCTGGTCGTCGGTCCCTTGGGCTGGTATTTCGGCCAGACCGGCGTGGAGCGCGCGCTGCTGATTGGCAGCTGCTTGCTGGTATTGAGCATCGAACTGCTCAATTCCGCGATCGAAGCGGTGATCGAACGCTACGGCGCCGAGCAGCATGAACTGGCCGGGCGCGCCAAGGACATGGGATCGGCGGCGGTGTTCGTGCTGATGTTGAATGTGATCCTTACCTGGGCGCTGATTGTTGGCCCGCGCATGCTGCACCGCTGACGGGATCCGAACGCGATGATGGAACTGCTGACAGATCCGCAGGCGTGGATCACCTTGTTGACCTTGAGCGCGATCGAAATCGTGCTGGGTATCGACAACCTGGTGTTCATCTCGATCGCGGTGAGCAAGCTGCCGCCGGCATCCCGCGAGAAGGCGCGCAAGTTCGGCATCGCCGTCGCCTGCCTGACCCGCATCGCGCTGTTGCTGACGCTGGCCTGGCTGGCCGGGCTGACCGACGACCTGTTCACCCTGCTCGGCCGCGGTATCTCGATCCGCGACCTGGTCCTGATCCTGGGCGGCGTCTTCCTGCTGGTGAAGGGCGCCATGGAGATCCGCGACCTGGTGGTGGGCGAAGCCGACGAAGAGGACGTCAACACCAAGCCGATGACCTCGTTCGGCATGGTGATCGCGCAGATCGCGGTGATCGACATCGTGTTTTCGCTGGACTCGGTGATCGCCGCGGTGGGCATGGCCAACCAGAAGATCATCATGGTGCTGGCGATCCTGCTGGCGGTCGCGGTGATGCTGCTGGCGTCCGGTCCGTTGGGGCGCTTCATCGACCGCAATCCCACCGTCAAAATGCTGGCGCTTGCGTTCATCGTGCTGGTCGGCGCCTACCTGATCCTGGAAGGCTTCGGCATGCACGTCTCGAAGGGCTACCTGTATGGCGCGATGGGCTTCTCGGCGCTGGTGGAGTCCTTGAATCTCTGGGCGAAGCGCAGCGCTGTGCGCCGCGACCTGCCGGACTGATCGCCGGGTCGCGATGAAGCCTTAACGCAGCGGATGCTGCAATACCTGAATTGGCTGCCGAAGGCAGTCCCCGATCAACGCGAGGAGTCCGGTCGATGCGCGCAATCCTGATAGTGATGCTGGCGATGTTGTTGTCCGGCTGCGGCTACAACCAGATCCAGAAAAAGGACGAGGCGGTCAAGGCCGGTTGGTCGGAAGTCGTCAACCAGTACAAGCGCCGCGCCGACCTGATCCCGAACCTGGTCAATACGGTCAAGGGTTACGCAGCGCACGAGGCGCAGGTGCTCACCGCGGTGACCGAGGCGCGCTCCAAGGTCAGCCAGATCAATGTCGATGCCGGCGATGCCGCATCGCTGGCGCAATACCAGGCGGCGCAGGGCGAACTGTCGCAAGCGCTGGGAAGGCTGATGGCAGTCAGCGAGGCGTATCCCAACCTGAAAGCGGATGCTTCCTTCCTGAACCTGCAGACACAACTGGAAGGTACCGAAAACCGCATCACAGTGGCGCGTGGCCGCTACATCACGCTGGTGCAGGACTACAACACCTACATCCGTTCGTTTCCGCAGAATCTTGTCGCGATGATTTTCGGCTACAAGCCCAAGCCCAACTTCACCGTCGAAAACGAGGCGCAGATCCAGCAGGCCCCGACCGTGGACTTCGGCGCCGCGCCGGCTCGCCCTGCGCCGGTGCAGCCTGCCCCGGATGGCGTGGTGAACCTGCCGCAACCTGCGATGGACCCGGTACCGGGCGGCAATGCGCCGCGTCAGGATCCCACCCAATAGGCGCAGTGGTGGGAGACAGCCAAGGGCCACGACACATGCGCGATCCCATGCGAGGCCCTACGGTCCTGCGAAGCGTTGCAGTGACCCTGACGAGCGTGCTCCTGGCTTGCCTGTTCGCTCTTCCGGCATGGGCACAACAGGCGGTGATCCCCGCGTTCGATTCGCCGGTGGTCGACACCACCGCAACGCTGGATGTGGCCACGAAGGCCCAGCTGGCGCAGCAGGCGCTTGACCTGCAGCAGCGCAAGGGCAGCCAGCTGCAGGTCTTGATGGTGCCCACGACGTCACCCGAGTCCATCGAAGCGTATGCGGTTCGCGCGTTCGAACAGTTCAAGCTGGGCCGCAAGGGCGTGGACGATGGCGTGTTGCTGGTCGTGGCCAAGGACGACCACAGAGCACGCATCGAAGTCGGATACGGGCTGGAAGGCGCAATCCCGGACATTACTGCGGGCCGCGTGATCCAGGAGTACATGGTGCCGAAGTTCCGCCATGACGACTATGCCGGCGGGATCATCGATGCCACTGCGCAGTTGGTGAAACTGGCAGACGGCGAGCCCTTGCCGGCGCCGCAGTCGGTCCAAGCAAGCGACGCTGGCGGCTCCGACAACATCCTGTTCGCAATCTTCGCCGCATTCATCGCCGCCCAGCTCGCCCGCGCCTTCTTCAGCCGCCTGCCAGCCGGCCTGCGTGCCCTGTTCGGGGCCGGTGCCAGCGGCGCGATCGCCTGGTTGCTGTCGTCGGCCTTGCTGATCGGCGGAGCAGGTGCGGTCATCGGCTTTGTCATCGGCATTGCATCCGGCGGTGGCGGCGGTGGCCGCTACGCGCGCAATCGCAACTGGGGTGGTTTCGGCGGCGGCGGATTTGGCGGCGGCGGATTTGGTGGAGGCGGGTTTGGTGGCGGAAGCGGTGGCGGTGGCTGGTCTGGTGGCGGTGGCATGTCCGGAGGCGGTGGCGCCTCGGGGAGCTGGTGATGGCCGGCACCCCCACACGCCTGTTCCGGCACCTGTTCACCGCCGATGCCCGTGGCCGCTTTCCGGCGGACGACATGGACCGCATCACCGCGGCCATTGGTCAGGGCGAGCGGCGGCATCGCGGCGAGATCTGCTTCGCGGTGGAATCCGCCTTGCCGTGGCGGGATGCGTTGCGCGGCGTGCCGGCACGGACCAGGGCCGAGGAGGCGTTCGGCCGCCTGCGGGTCTGGGATACCGCCGCCAACAACGGCGTTCTGATCTATCTGCTGCTGGCCGACCGTCGTATCGAGATCGTCGCCGACCGCGGACTGCACGGCCTGGTCAGCGACGAACAGTGGCGCGGCGTGTGCCAGCTGCTGGAAGAACGCCTGCGCGCCGGTGATCATGCCGATGCAGTCATCGACGCCATCGCCGCGGTCAGCAACGTGCTGGCCCAGCATTTCCCCCAGGTTCCCGGCACCCCCGACGAGGACGAACTACCGGATCGTCCGGTGTTCCTGTAGCTCGCGCGCTGGCTCCGGCACAATAGGGCGTCGTCGACCGAGTCATCCCCGCGCATGCCCATCCTCCACCACATCGATCCGATCGCCGTTTCCCTGGGCCCGCTCAAGGTCCACTGGTATGGCCTGATGTACCTGCTTGGCTTCGGCGTGGCGTGGTGGTTGGGGCGTCGGCGGGTGCGTGCAGGGCGGCTGCCTGGCGTGGACGAGAACGGCTTCGGCGACCTGATGTTCTACGGCATGCTTGGCGTGGTGCTGGGCGGGCGCATAGGCTACATCCTGTTCTACAACTTCAGCGATTTCCTCAAGGATCCGCTGATGCTGTTCAAGGTCTGGGAAGGCGGGATGAGCTTCCACGGTGGCCTGCTCGGGGTGATGGCGGCGATTGCGTGGTGGGCGCGCCGACATCGACTGCATTATTTCGACGTGGTCGACT
>JBBSTP010000056.1:0-10884 GCA_038235795.1 Lysobacterales bacterium
CGCATCCATGCCACTGGCATACAGCGCGCCGACCACGCTGCCGGCGCTGGTGCCGGACACCACCACCGGCGTGACGCCGTTGGCTTCCAGCATCTTGATCACGCCGATATGGGCGAAGCCCTTGGCTGCGCCGCCGCCCAGCGCGATGCCGACCTTGACCGGCGGCGGGCTGCTGGCGGTGACGCTGACCGGCGCGCGCACATCCGGCGTGCTGGCGCAGCCCGCGAGGAGGCAAGCGACCAATAGGTGGACAGGGCGGGCAGCAGTGAACACGCGCATCGGCGGAGACCACAGTGAAGGGACCGGCAGCTTAGCGGCCCACCTCACAACCCCCGCCAAACTGCTCGCCAATCAAAACGCCCGCCATTCAAAACGATACGATCGACGCTTGGACCTGGAGGCCCGCATGCCTGCGCCGATGATCGAAACCCTGCCCGGGCGCCGCGAACGCTGGCTGCTGGTTGCGATCACCGTGGTTGCACTCACGATCTCCGTGATCATTGCCCGCGACCGCCTGACCTGGCTGCTGGAAACCGTCTGGGTGATGGTCGGCCTGGTCCTTGTCGCGTGGCGCTGGCAGCGCTTCGCGCTGACCCGCCTGCTGTGCTGGTTGCTGCTGCTGCATGCGCTGGTGCTGATCCATGGCGGCGCTTACACCTACGCACAGGCGCCGGCCGGGTTCTGGCTGCAGGACGTGTTGGGCACCCAGCGCAATCCGTGGGATCGCCTCGGCCATTGGATGCAGGGCTTCGTGCCGGCGATCCTGGCGCGTGAGTTGTTCTTGCGCCTCACGCCGCTGCGTCGCGGGGGCTGGCTTGGCTATTTCGTGGTCGCCGCGTGCCTGAGTTTCTCGGCATTCTTCGAATTGATCGAATGGTGGAGCGCGTTGATCTATGGCGCCGATGCGGATGCGTTCCTGGCCACGCAAGGCGACCCGTGGGACACCCAATGGGACATGTTCCTGTGCCTGTGCGGCGCGATCGCCTCGCTGGCGTTGCTGTCGCGCTGGCACGACCGCCAGCTGGGCCCGGCGGTCCTGGCGGGCAAATAGGTCAGTTGTGGCGGTTTTCGCGCAAAGGAAACGGCAAGACCTTGCCTCGTGATTCCGGCTCGCCACGCTTCCACAACACCGGCACGTCGTCGGGTGCACGGATTTCAAACGCATCGCGCTCGCGGGCGGCCTCTTCGCGCTCGAGTTCCTCTTCGAGTTCCCAGCTGTACTTGCGCCGTGGTGGCAACGGGTCGCTGCGACGGAACATGAAGGCCGCGATGATACCGGCGAGCGCGCCGCCCAGATGCGACTCCCACGACACCCCGGCTTCCAGCGGGAAAATCGTCAGCAGCATGCCGCCGTAGAACAGGAAGGCGAGCATGCCGGCGGCGATCGCCGCGCGGTCGCGCCGCAACAGGCCAAGCACGAATACCAGGAACCCCAGCCCGTGGGTCACGCCACTGGCCCCGAGGTGGTGCGAGCCCGGCTCGCCCAGCAGCCACGCGCCCAGTCCCGCGCCCAGCCACAGAAAGGGAATGGCGCGCAGGGTGGCTCGTGGGTAGACCGTCATCGCCAGGATGCCCAGCAGCACCAGCGCGGTGGCATTGGCCAGCAGGTGACCCGGCGAGCCATGCAGCAGCGGCGCGGTCAGCACCCCGACCAGGCCGGCGGCGCTACCCGGATTCACGGTCAAGGCTTCCAGCGGCAACCAGCCCTGGAGGGCGAAGACCACGGTCAACAGCAGCACCGAAGCAAGGCTGTATTGCACGCCGCGGCGCACGCGCTGGCGATCCAGCTGGCGCTGCTGGTCCACAGTGGTCACGGCAGGGGCTTGCACGTCCATGCAGTACAGATGGCGTCGCCGTGCCGGCGTTCAACCCGAATGACGTGTTCAGGGCCGGAGATTCGCGTCCTCGTCGTGCCCGTCCGGCGCTGGCCGCAACAGGCTGAGCGCCACCGTGGCGCCAATGATCGTCGCCACCACCAGCAGCGCCCACAGCACCGGGACCTTGTAGACATCGACCAGCAGCATCTTGCCGCCAATGAACATCAGTACCAGCGCCAGCCCGTACGGCAACAGGTGGAAGCGGGCAGCCATGCCCTGCAGCAGGAAAAACATCGCACGCAGGCCCAGCACCGCGAACACGTTTGAGGTCAGCACGATGAACGGGTCGTTGGTGATCGCGAAGATCGCCGGAATCGAATCCACGGCGAAGATCACATCGGTCACCCCGATCAGCACGATCACCACGAAAAGCGGCGTGTACCAGCGTTTGCCATCGCGCAGCACACTGATGTGGTTGCCGTGGTAGCCGTCGGTCATGCGCAGGTGGCCGCGCATCCAGCGTAGCGCCGGGTTGGCTTCCAGGTCCGGTTCCTTGCCCGCCGCCAGCATCATCTTGATCCCGGTCAGCAACAGGAATGCGCCGAACAGGTAGAGGATCCAGTGGAACCGCGCCAGCAACAGCGCCCCTGCAAAAATCAGGATCGCGCGCAGGAAGATCGCGCCGATGATGCCGATGATCAGCACCTTCTGGCGCTGGACCTCGGGGACGGCGAAATAGCCGAAGATCATCAGGAACACGAAGATGTTGTCGACCGCCAACGACTTTTCGACGAGATAGCCGGTCAGGAACTCCATGCCGATGCGGTGGCCATCCGCCAATCCGTACTGCTGGCCGGCGTACCACCACAGCCAGGCATTGAAGGCGAGCGCCAACACAACCCAGCCCAGGCTCCACCAGGCCGCTTCCTTGAACGTGACCTTGTGCGGGCCGCCATGGCGCATCAACACCAGGTCCACCACCAGCGCAGCAACCACTACCAGCGCGAACACGCTCCACAACAGCGGCGATCCGATTGTTTCCATGCATTACTCCACAACAACAATGCCTTGCGGCGGTTGCGGCTCGGGTCGGTGCAGGATCCACGGGTATGGAAGGGCAACGGCTTCGCCACGATGGGCGAAGGTCTCACTCACAGGCATGAAGCCTGCCACGGCGCCGGGGCCGATGTCGTGTGTCGACAGCGTGCCCGTATTGACGACGACCGTGCGCGGAATTACTCCCCTTCTTCGGCGACAATGGTGCATTGGGCTCAATACCCCGTCAACAAGATTCGCTCACATGAATGAGCCGCTGCCCGTCATCCGCCTGAAGAATGCCTGGAAATCCACCCACCCGTGGATCTTCCAGCGTCTGGTCGAAAAGCCCGCGCAACGCCCCAAACCCGGCAGCGTGGTCGATGTGGTCGGCGTGGACGATGTCTGGATCGGCCGCGGCTTCTACAACGGGCATTCGCGGATCGCGCTGCGGATGCTGGAGGGCGACCCGGACGTGGCGGTCGACGCCGCCTGGTTCTCGCGCCGGATCGCCGACGCGGTGGCATTGCGCCGTGAACTGCTCAAGCTCGATGACGTCGGCAACGCCTGGCGCGTGCTTCATAGCGAAGGCGACGGCATCAGCGGGCTGGTGGTGGACCGCTACGACGACCTGCTGGTGGTCGGATTCGTCAGCGCCGGGGCGTGGAGGCATCGCGAATGGATCTTCAACGCGCTGCGGGACCAGTTCCCGGGGTGCCGCTTCCACAGCTTCGCTGACGCGCACGTGCAGAAGCAGGAAAGCTTCGACTACAAGGACAGCATGGACACGCAGCCGGCGTTGATCCATGAGCATGGCATCGCGTTCCATGCTGATCCCGCCGGCGCGCACAAGACCGGCTTCTTCGCCGACCAGCGCGAGAACCGGCAATGGCTGTCGCAGCTGTGCGCCGGCCAGCGCGTACTCGATCTATGCTGCAATACGGGCGGCTTCGGCGTGTACGCGGCGGTGCGCGGCGCCAGCGAGGTGATTGGAATCGACGTCGACGCAGCTGTGCTCGACATCGCCCGCGAGAATGCGAAACTCAACATCGTCGATCCGACGTTCATCCAGGCCGACATCTTCCCGTGGTTGCGCGATGCCGCGATCAATGGTGAACAATTCGACGTGGTGATCCTGGACCCGGCCAAGATGACCCGCGACCGCGAGCAGGTCATTCCCGCGCTGAAGAAATACCTGGAGATGAACAAGCTGGCGTTGGGCGTGGTCAAGCCGGGCGGGTTGTTCGCGACCTTCAGCTGCACCGGCCTGGTCAGCGAAGAACAGTTCACCGACATGCTGCGCCGCGCCGCGTTCCATGCCGGACGCACGCTGCAGGTGCTCAAGGTTGCCGGCGCCGGTCCGGATCATCCGTGGCTGGCGCAGGTGCCTGAATCGCGTTATCTGAAGGCGGTGTTCTGCCGCGTGCTGGACTAGACCATGGCCAAGATCACCGCGCCACACCACGACGAGCGCCATCGCAGCCAGCACATCGGCTGGCTGCGTGCGTCGGTGCTTGGCGCCAACGACGGCTTGATCTCCACCAGCTCGTTGCTGGTCGGCATCGCGGCCGCCAATGCGACGCCGCACACCATCCTGCTCACCGGCATCGCTGCGCTGACGGCAGGCGCGCTGTCGATGGCGGCCGGCGAATACGTGTCGGTCAGTTCGCAGGCCGATACCGAAGCGGCGGACCTGGCCAAGGAACGCCATGAGCTGGAGCACTCCCCGGAGGCGGAACTGCTCGAGCTGACCCACATCTACGTGCAACGCGGGCTGGACAAGGCATTGGCGCAGCAGGTGGCGCAGGCACTGACCGCCCACGATGCACTGGGCTCTCATCTGCGCGATGAGCTCGGCATCAGCGGGACACTGGCGGCGCGACCCGTGCAGGCGGCACTGGCCTCGGCGGCGGCGTTTTCGGTCGGCGCCTTGCCGCCCATCCTGCTGGCATGGCGGTGGACCGGCAGCAACCTGTCGCTGGCCATCACGGTGGTGACCCTGGTGTTGCTGGCGCTGCTGGGCGCGCTGGCCGGCTGGCTGGGCGGCGCGTCCAAGGCCAAGGGCGCACTGCGCGTGTTGTTCTGGGGCGGCGCGGCCATCGGCGCCACCGCGCTGATTGGCCACTGGTTCGGAGTTGCCGCAGGATGAGCCCGGCGGCGGCGCGGTCATGACGGCTGGATGCAGGCGGCTGCGGCACGCCCCGGAATTCCAGGCGCTGTTGCAGGCCTTGCGCGGGCGACCAGCCGCGGACTGAGGCGGGTCGCAGCCGCTGCGACGCCTGCCGCTACACTGGCGCGATGCCCGACTCGTCCCTGCTGTTGATCCTGTTGCTGCTGGCGGTGGCGATCGCCATCGTGCTGCTGGTCGTGTTGTTGCTGCGCAAGCCAGATGCGGCGATGGCGCGACTGCGCGAACCGCTGGAACAGGCCCTGCGCAACGAGCAGCGCGATGGCCGCAGCGAACTGCGCGCACAACTGGACAGCATGGCGACGGCGCAAGAACAACGCATCGACATCTTCGGCCTGCGCCTGAATGACCTTACCGAACGCACCGACCAGCGTCTTGACGTGTTGCGTGCCAGCCTCAGCGACGATGCACACAAGGGTCGCCAGGATGCGGCAGTTCGCCAGCAGCAGTTTGCCGATGGGCTGGGCGCGCAACTACGTGAGCTCACCCAGCGCAACGAACAGCGCATCGGCGAAATGCGCAGCACGCTGGAAACGCGACTGAAAGAATTGCAGGCCGACAACGCGGCGCGGCTGGAGACGATGCGCGCAACCGTGGACGAGAAGCTGCAGACCACGCTGGAAGCGCGGCTGGGCGCGTCGTTCAAGCTGGTGTCGGAACGCCTGGAGCAGGTGCAGCGCGGGCTGGGAGAAATGCAGTCGCTGGCGACCGGCGTCGGAGATCTCAAGCGCGTGCTCAGCAACGTCAAGGATCGCGGCGGCTGGGGCGAGATGCAACTGGAGACCTTGCTGGAGCAGGTGCTGACCGCCGAGCAGTTCGCGCGCAGCGTGAAGGTCAGGCCCGATGGCGGCGAAATGGTCGATTTCGCGATTCGCCTGCCTGGCCGTGGGGACGGACAGACACCGGTCTGGCTGCCGATTGACGCCAAGTTCCCGCGCGAAGACTACGAACGCCTGCTCGATGCGCAGGAGCGCGGTGACGTCGAGGGGATGCGCAACTCGGGCAACCAGCTGGAACGCGCGATCAGGGTCCAGGCCAAGTCGATCAGCGAGAAATACGTCGTGCCGCCGCACACCACCGATTTCGCGGTGCTGTTCCTCGCAACCGAAGGCCTGTACGCCGAGACCATCCGTCGCCCCGGACTGATGGATCTCCTGCAGCGCGATCATCGCATCGTGGTGGCGGGCCCCACCACGATTGCCGCATTGATCAACAGCCTGCAAATGGGCTTCCGCACGCTGGCCATTGAGCAGCGCACCAGCGAGGTTCGTCATTTGCTCGGATCGGTGAAGACCGAGTTCGGCAAGTTCGCGAACGTGCTGGAAAAAGCGCATAGCCAGCTCGATACCGTGCAGAACAGCATCAAGCAGGCCGGCGTGCGAACGCGCGCCATCGAGCGTCAATTGCGCAATGTGGAGTCGCTGAGCAGTGATGCCAGCCAACGCCTGCTGGAGATTGACGAAGTCGAGTCGATTGAGGACGAATCACCGAAGTAGAACGCTGCGGCTGCATGCGCTGCTGACGTTGCCGGTTCGGCTGGCCTTCTTCATGGCCTGGGCGCTTGACGGCGCCCGGCGTTCAAAGGGCAGTGGCGATGACCTCGATGGGTCGGGACATCTCATGGATCCCTGCATGCAGATGCGGCGCCAATCGCACGCAGTTGCCACGAATGGTGCTGATGATCCCCGCGTTGGAAAAGGCGCGCGCCACCGCATCTGTGCGCTGTGGCGGTAGCCGCACCCCGCAGATATGAGGCGCGTGGTCATGGGTGCGCAGCGCCCCCAAGCCATGTAATTCCAGCGCGTCATCCAGCGCAGCGGTTCGTTGCTGCAGGTGCGCGGCGATGTCGGCAACACCCCAATCCAATACCTGTCCGATAGCGGCTTCGGCCATCGCCAATCGCATTGCATCGCAAACGCCATCCGCGTCGTATCGGCGCGCTCCGGGCAAGGACCGCGCATCGTCGCCGCTCCCCGCTGTCCATAGCGAATCGTGGTCGTGCGCCATCCAGCCTTGCTCGAGAGGCTGGCCGTGGTCGCGCCATTGTGGTGCGGCCCAAAGCCAGGCCAGCCCGTAACCGCCGAGCAGCCATTTGTAGCCGACGGCGACGACGAAGTCCGGCCGCCATGCGTGCAGGTCCACCGGCATCGCGCCCAGACTCTGGCTCAGGTCCAGGACCAGGCGGGCGCCGCATGCGCGTGCACGTTCCGAAATCCTGCCGAGATCCAGCAGGCTGCCGTCGCGCCAGTGCGCCTGCGGCAGGGCGAGCACGCGGATACCGGGATGCGCGTCTAGCGCGGCCAGCACCGCGGCGGTCCAGTCCTGGCCGTCGTTGCGACGGGCGAATACGAGACTGGCGCCGACCTCGGCGCAGCGCTGTCGCCACGGCAGCATGTTGGACGGAAACTGGCTTTCCAGCACCAGTACCGCTTGCCCTGATTGCAAAGGAACGTTGCGCGCCGCCACGCTCAGACCATAGGCGGCAGACGGGACCATCGCGATTGCATCGGCATCGTCGTCAAACAGGCGTGCTGCCAGCGCGCGCAAACGTTCTACGTCATCGCGCCAACGTGCACCGCCAAGCCAGCTCGTGGTGCTTTGTTGCAAGGCGGCGAGTGCGGCCGCCCGTACTGCTTTCAAGGGCGGCCCGTGGGCGGCGCTGTCCAGGTACAGCATGTCCTCGGGCAATGCGAACAACGCACGCAACTGGGATGGGTCGCTGGGAATGCCGGTGCTCATCCCGGGACTGTAGCCTGCGCCCATGCACGCGCCCATCACCTTGCAGCCGCAACGCTATCGGCATGCCTGCACTCTCCACCTCCGCTGCGCATTCCGATCCGACTGCCTCGGGTCAAGCCGCTGACGAGACACTCCCTTCCGCGCGCTATGCGTCCGTACGCGAGCGGATGCGGGCGCTCGCTGCGCCGTTGTCGCCGGAAGACGCGACCGTGCAAAGCATGGACGACACCAGTCCGAGCAAGTGGCACCTGGCCCATACCACCTGGTTTTTCGAGCAGTTCGTGCTGGGCATGCGCAAGGAATATCGCCCGGTCCATGCCGACTGGGATTTCCTGTTCAACAGCTACTACAACAGCGTCGGGCCGATGCATGCACGCCCACATCGCGGTCTGCTGACTCGACCGAGCCTGGCCCAAGTGCTCGCCTATCGCGAGCAGATCGATGAAAGGATCGCGCAGGGGTTCGCGGATGGCGACTTCGACGACGAGGCCTTGCAACGCATCACCCTCGGCCTGCAACACGAGCAGCAACACCAGGAGCTGCTGCTGACGGACATCAAGCATGCGTTCTCCTGCAATCCGTTGCGCCCGGCCTATCGGGAAGATCTCCAGCAATCGGGCGCACGTGCGTCGCCGCTCGCGCCGATGGACTGGAGCACCGGCGAGGAAGGCATCGTCGAGATTGGTGCGCCCGCTTGGCCTTCGAGCCGGGACTTTGCCTTCGACAGCGAAACACCGCGGCATCGCGTGCTGCTGCATCCGCATGCGTTGGCCAGCCGGCCGGTGAGCAACGCCGAGTACCGCGACTTCATCAACGACGGCGGCTATCGCAATGCCGGCCTGTGGATGAGTGAAGGTTGGGCGCGGGTACAAGACGAGGCGTGGGCCCATCCGCTGTACTGGGATGACGAATGCAATCGGGAGTTCACCCTGGGCGGCCAGCGGGAGATCGATCCGAATGCGCCGGTCAGCCATCTCAGTTACTACGAAGCCGACGCCTTCGCGCGCTGGGCCGGCGCGCGCCTGCCGACCGAGGCAGAGTGGGAACACGCGGCCGCGACGCTACCTGTTCGCGGAAATTTCGTCGAAAACGACGCGTTGCATCCGCTGGCCGGGGGCGGCGGCGGCGGCCTGCAGCAGATGTTCGGCGACGTGTGGGAATGGACCTCCAGCGCGTACACGCCACATCCGGGATTTCGCACCCTGCCGGGTGCGTTGGGCGAATACAACGGCAAGTTCATGTGCGGCCAATGGATATTGCGGGGTGGCAGCTGCGCCAGCCCGACCGGCCACCTGCGTGCCAGCTATCGGAACTTCTTCCATCCGCCAGATCGCTGGCAATTCTCCGGCCTGCGCCTGGCCAAGGACCTGCCGTGAACGCGGTGCTGAAGCTCACCGACCTGCATCCCAGCCCTGATGACATCACCGGTGATGTGCTGGCAGGCCTGTCGGCCATGCCCAAGCGCCTGCCTTCGAAATATTTCTACGACAAGCGCGGCTCAGAACTGTTCGAACAGATCACCCAGCAACCCGAGTACTACCTCACGCGCGTGGAGCTGGCGCTGCTGCAAGCCAGTGGCGCGCAGATCGCCGATGAGGTCGGGCCGCGCGCGCACGTGGTCGAATACGGCAGCGGCAGCGGCCGCAAGACCCGAATCCTGCTCGATGCGCTCGATGACCCGGTTGCGTACACCCCGATCGAGATCTCGCGCACTGCGTTGCTGGCCAGCGTCGAACGCCTGGACCGCGAGTTCGGTGACGTCGAGGTATTGCCCGTGCTGGCCGATTTCACCGAGCCGGTGCCGCTGCCCCTGCCAGCGCGCAAGGCCGAGCATGCGTTGGTGTTCTTCCCCGGTTCGACCCTGGGCAACTTCACCGATCCGGAAGCCCTGCGCCTGCTACGCTCGATGCACCAGACCATGGGCAACCGCGGCGGCGCCCTGCTGGGCATCGACCTGCAGAAATCCCCGGAACTGCTGGAAGCGGCCTACAACGATGCCGCCGGTGTCACCGCGGCATTCACGCTTAACCTGCTGGCGCGGCTCAACCGCGACATCGGAACCGATTTCGACTTGCAGGGTTTCAGCCATCGCGCGCGCTATGTGGCCGAGCGCGGCTGCATCGAAACCTGCCTGGTCAGCCAGCAGCAGCAGACCGTCGAAGTCCAGGGCCGCAGTTTCGAGTTCGCCGATGGCGAGGCGATGCAGGTCGAATACAGTCACAAGTACACCGACGCGGGCTTCGCAGCGATGGCAGCCGAGGCGGGATTGAAGGTGGTGCGTGGCTGGAACGATCCGAAGGATTGGTTTGGCCTGCGGCTGCTGCAGCGCGTCTGACCCAACGACTTCGCCCAGGCGGTTCAGCAACGCCGACAGAAACCCCGCCCACAAGGACATCGACGATGGCAGACAAGCGCAACACAGACGCATCGTCGACGAAGCAGCCGACATCGCCGGCACCACCCGCCCAGTACAACGATCTGCGCGCGTTGTTCATCAATTGCACGCTGAAGCGAAGTGGCGGGGAAATCTCGCATACCGAGCGCCTGATCCATGTCGCCGTCGGGGTGATGCGCGCCAACAAGGTCAAGGTCGACATCGTGCGCGCCGTCGACCTGGACCTGGCGCCAGGCGTGCAGCCTGACATGACCAAGCACGGCTTCGAGCGTGACGATTGGCCCAAGCTGCGCAAGCAGGTGCTGGCCGCCGACATCCTGGTGCTGTGCACGCCGATCTGGCTGGGCGAGGAAAGCTCGGTATGCCGGCGCGTGATTGAACGCCTGTACGGCGAGTCCGGCAAACTCAACGACAAGGGCCAGTACATCTACTACGGTCGGGCCGGCGGCTGTCTGATAACCGGCAACGAGGACGGCATCAAGCATTGCGCCATGAGCCTGCAATACGCGATGCAGCATCTGGGCTACTTGATCCCGCCGCAGGCCGATGCCGGCTGG
Organism: Lysobacterales bacterium; assembly: GCA_038235795.1. Lineage (GTDB taxonomy): Bacteria > Pseudomonadota > Gammaproteobacteria > Xanthomonadales > Xanthomonadaceae > Thermomonas. Next base: position 10,732 of record JBBSTP010000056.1, read on the forward strand.
ATCGGTGAGGCCGGCCCGGGCAAATCCTATGGCGATGACGGCGCCGGTTACGACAACGACTTCACCCAGCGCAACACCACCTTCATGGCCTGGAACCTGATGCACCTGGCGCGGATGCTCAAGGACGCCGGCGGCATCCCTGCGCACGGCAAC
>JBBSTP010000057.1:0-10744 GCA_038235795.1 Lysobacterales bacterium
CTGCCGTTGCTGGCGCCGATGTCGATCATCGCCGGCAAGATTGCGGTGCAGGTCGGCACGCACTACCTGCACCAGCCGATGGGTGGCAAGGGCAAGCTGCTCGGTGGCCTGCCGTCGACCGAACGTGGCAAGGTGGTCGTGTTCGGCGCAGGGCAGGCGGGTGGCGCTTCGGCGGCACTGGCCGCAGCCGCTGGCAGCAATGTGGTGGTGTTCGAGATGCGCACAGATCGCATGGACGAGATGATGCGGCTTGGCCCGAACGTCACCGCCCTGTACCCGTATTACGACGTGGTGATGCGCGAGCTTGCCAGCGCGGACCTGGTGGTTGGCGCGGTGCTGGTTACCGGGGCGCGCGCGCCACACGTGGTCACCCGCGAGATGCTCAAGAGCATGGAGGATGGCAGCGTGGTGGCGGACATTTCCATCGACCAGGGCGGGTGTTTCGAAACCTCGCGCCCGACCAACTGGAAAGACCCCACCTACGTGGAAGAGGGCGTCACGCATTTTTGTGTGACCAACATGCCGGGCGCTGTGCCGCAGACCAGCTCACAAGCCATCTGCGCGGCGATCCTGCCTTGGGTCAACAAGCTGGCCTCGGGCAATTGGCGCGACAACCAGGCGTTGCTGCGCGGGATCAATGTCAAGGCCGGCGAGTTGGTCCATCCGGCGCTGCAGGACATGAAAGTTTGACGTACTATCAAAGGCCTAGAGGAACTTTCTGAGGTCTGATCGCAGGTGGCACGCAGCGCACCCGACATTGGCAAGGCTGTCCGCAAGCCGACGGCCAAGCAGTTCACAGCCAAAACCGGCGTGAATCCACGCCGGCAACGGCTATGGCGCGACCTTGCGCTGATTGCAGTCGCGCCATTGCTGTTATTCCTGCTGGCGAGCCTGGTCACTTATTCGCCAGCCGATCCGGGCTGGTCGCATTCGGGCAGCGTCACCGCGCCGATCCAGAACGCGTGCGGCCGGGTAGGGGCCTGGATCGCCGATGTGCTGCTGTATCTGACCGGATACGTCGCATTCCTGCTGCCATTGGTGCTGGGCGCCGTGGCGTGGATTGCGTTGTTCGGCATGGACACGGATGGTGATGGCAACGTCGACCTCGGACCGGCACTGCGCTTGGTCGGAATCGTCGGCTTCCTGGTCGCGTCGACCGGCCTGCTCTATTTACGCGTGGCCAGCCCGGGCGACTTTTCGGCTGGTAGCGGCGGCATTCTGGGCCAGCTGACCGGACGCTCGTTGCAGGGCGGCTTTGGCGGCCTGGGTGCCAATCTGTTCCTGCTCAGCCTGTTCCTGATCTCTGTGACACTGACCACGGGGCTGTCGTGGCTGGCGGTGATGGATCGCATTGGGCAATGGACGCTGACCTTGCCCAGTACGCTCGGCAACCTGTCGCGCCGCAGCGGCAAGCAGGCCAGCGAATGGAGCGAGGCCCGCGCCTTCCGCGAGGAGCGCGACCAGTCGCGCAAGGTCGATACCGAACTTCGTGCCAAGCGTGCGCCGGTGAAAATCGAGCCGCCGGCCGCGCCTGTTGTCGAAAAGAGCGATCGCGCCAAGCGCGAGCAGCAGATCCCGCTGTTCCATGTCGGTGACGGCTCCGGTATTCCGCCGCTGGCGCTACTGGACGATCCCAAGCCGCAACCCAAGGGCTACAGCGAGGAAACGCTCGAAACCCTGTCGCGGCAGATTGAGTTCAAGCTCAAGGACTTCCGCATCGATGCCGAAGTCGTCGGCGCCTATCCGGGGCCGGTGATCACGCGCTTCGAGGTGCAACCCGCGCCTGGAGTGAAAGTCAGCCAGATCAGCTCGCTGGACAAGGACATCGCCCGCGGCCTGAGCGTGAAATCGGTGCGCGTGGTTGACGTGATACCCGGCAAGTCGGTGATTGGCCTGGAAACCCCGAACACGCATCGCGAGATGATCTATCTCAGCGAACTGCTGCGCTCCAAGGAATACGACAAGTCCAGCAGCCCGCTCACGCTGGCGCTAGGCAAGGATATTGGTGGCCGCCCGACGGTGGCGGATCTTTCGCGCATGCCGCACCTGCTGGTCGCTGGCACCACCGGTTCCGGCAAGTCGGTCGCGGTCAATGCGATGGTCCTCAGCCTGCTGTACAAGGCGTCCGCCAAGGATGTGCGGATGCTGATGATCGACCCGAAGATGCTGGAGCTTTCGGTCTACCAAGGCATCCCGCACCTGTTGGCGCCGGTGGTAACCGACATGAAGGAGGCCGCCAACGGCCTGCGCTGGTGCGTGGCGGAAATGGAACGTCGCTACAAGCTGATGAGCGCGGTCGGCGTGCGCAATCTGGCGGGTTTCAACAAGAAGGTGCGCGACGCCATCGACGCCGGCCAGCCGATGATGGACCCGCTGTTCAAGCCGAATCCCGAGCTGGACGAAGCGCCGCGCCCGCTGCAGCCGTTGCCGTTCATCGTCATCTTCATCGATGAATTCGCCGACATGATGGTCGTGGTCGGCAAGAAGGTCGAGGAGCTCATTGCCCGCCTGGCGCAGAAGTCACGCGCCGCCGGCATGCATTTGATCCTGGCCACCCAGCGCCCCTCGGTGGACGTCATCACCGGGTTGATCAAGGCCAACATCCCGACCCGCATCGCGTTCCAGGTCAGCAGCAAGATCGACAGCCGCACCATCCTCGACCAGTCCGGGGCGGAGACGTTGCTGGGCCACGGCGACATGCTGTACATGCCGCCCGGCACCGCCATGCCCGAACGCGTGCATGGCGCGTTCGTCAGCGATGAAGAAGTGCATCGCGTGGTCGAGCACCTTCGTCAAAGCGGCGGCGGCACCGATTACATCGAAGGTGTGCTGGAAGATTCGCAAACCATGTATGACGGCAGCACCGTGGGCGCTACCGGATTGCCGGAAGCCAGTGGCGGGGGAGGGGACGAGTCCGACCCGCTGTACGACGAGGCGGTGAAAATCGTCACCGAAACCCGACGCGCCTCGATTTCCGGGGTGCAGCGCCGGCTCAAGATCGGCTACAACCGCGCCGCCAGGATGGTCGAGGCGATGGAGGCGGCCGGTGTTGTCAGCACGCCGGAACACAATGGCGACCGCACGGTGCTGGCACCGCCCCCGCCACGTTCATGAAGTGAGCGGCAGCGTGCAAGCCCATTCAGCATGTCTCGGACACACTGCATCGCAATGATGCAGGGAGTGAGCGCATGAATCGTTCGATGAAAAATCCAATCAAAATCGCGGCCCACGCGGTAGCCATCACGTTGATGGTTGCCGGCGCTGCCCACGCGGGCGCACGCGATGACCTGAGGACCTTCACCACGGGGCTGAAGGGACTGGACGGGCAGTTCACCCAGCAGGTCTTTGACATCCGCGGCGAGCAAAAGGAGCAGTCCAGCGGCCGCGTGGCGGTGTCCGCACCACGTTTGTTCCGATGGGAATATGTCAAGCCGTATCCGCAATTGATCGTGGCTGACGGCAAGACCGTCTGGGTCCACGACCCAGATCTGCAGCAGGTCAGCAAACGCCCTCAGGGCAGCGAGGAAGCCAACAGCCCGCTGGCAATCCTGCTTGATCCTTCAAAACTTGACCACGATTTCGTCGTCAAGGAGGCAGGCACGATCAACGGTACGCAATGGCTGCAGCTCACGCCGCGCAGTGCCGACGCCTCCTTCAAGTCCGCCAAGCTCGGCTTCGACAAGCGCGGGCTTTCGCAGATGGAATACGTGGACGCACTCGGCCAGCGCACGCGGATCGAGTTCACCGGCTGGAAGCGAAATCCGGGCTTCGCCAAAGGCACATTCGTCTATGTCCCTGCCAAGGGTATAGACGTGATTGGCGGCTAAGTTTTAGCCGTTCAACCTCTGTCGTTCAGGATCGGTTCTGACAAACCCGGCACGGCTCACGCGAGCTCCACGTCAGGCCGGGGAGAGTGAGCTCAACAGGTCACCGGATACACGCCATGCACCGCATCCATCTCGCCATCCTGCTCGCGCTCGCCGGTTCCGCCGCGGTTGCCGCGCAGATTCCGCAAGACGTCTTGCTTGTGCAGGGGCGCAGCGTCGGAGCCGCAGCCTACGGCCAGACCACGACTGCTCAAGGCACGCTTGCGATCAACGACGCAACTGCAGCCGCCGTCATCGGTGCGCTCCAGGCGCGCTTCGATGGTCAGGCCGTGCAGTTCCGTCTCGGCGTTGTGTCAAGCGAACGCGCGAGCCTGCGGGATATCACGCTGCACGGTCGCGGTGAAATCCGTTTCACTGCATCGGAAGCATGGCTGCCGATCAGCTTCGATGCCTTGTACGACACCGACACCCAAGTCGTCCAGAGCCCAAGCATTACGTTGGGCGCCCAGTACGTGGCCCGTACGACGGACGCCTCCTTGCCTCTTGACGGCCTGCAGCGGCGCGTCGGCAAGGCGATCGCCACGGAATTCAGTTCCCAAAGCGTGAGTTTCGATCTGCGGCAGGCAAGCGTGATTGGTGACGACGGGCAGCGCATCGTGGTCGTGGGCAACGGCATCGCAAAATTCGACGGCGAAGGCTCCGAAGACGTCAGTGTGCAGGCCGTTTACGACCGCTCCACCAAGCGATGGATCGATGCAACCTACGAATTCGGCATCGTGGCACCAGCCAGCAAAACCGTCGCCAGTCGCTGATCGAGCGAACCAGGCTCGCAGTGTCCTCTGCAGCTGCAGTCTGGGCATACGCGGTCATCGCGGCTTTATGATGGTCCGTCCTTCAACGACCACGCGCCGTGCCACGACCAACCAATTCAGCGAACCGAAACCTGCTGGACAGTGCCGGCGATGACGCCATGCGGCCATTGGCTGAACGCATGCGCCCGCGTTCGCTGGAGGAGATGGTCGGGCAGTCTCGCCTACTGGCACCGGGGTCTGCGCTGCGTCGCGCAATCGAAGCGGGCAAGTTGCACTCGATGGTGCTGTGGGGACCACCAGGGTGCGGCAAGACCACGCTCGCCTTGTTGTTGGCGCGTTACGCCGATGCCGAGTACGTGGCGATTTCCGCCGTACTCAGCGGCCTGCCGCAGGTCCGCGAGGTTCTGGCCGAGGCACAAGTCCGCTTTGACGGCGGCCGCCGCACCGTGCTGTTCGTTGATGAGGTGCATCGCTTCAACAAGGTGCAACAGGATGCGTTCCTCCTCCATATCGAACGCGGCAGCATTGTCTTTGTCGGCGCCACCACCGAGAACCCCTCCTTCGAATTGAACTCGGCGCTGCTGTCGCGCTGCCGGGTGCATGTGATGGAAGCGCTTTCCGTTGACGACGTCGTCATTGCGCTGCGTCACGCGCTGGACGATGCCGAACACGGGCTAGGCGATCGCGGCATCCAGATCAATGATGGCTTGCTAGCCCAGGTTGCACATGCCGCCGATGGCGACGTGCGGCGCGCACTGACTTTGCTGGAAATCGCCGCCGAACTGGCGGGCGAGGGCGGTGAGATTGGCGAATCAACGTTGCAACAGGTGCTGGCGGATCGCACCCGCCGTTTCGACAAGGGCGGTGACCAGTTCTACGACCAGATCTCGGCGTTGCACAAATGCGTGCGCAATTCCAATCCGGATGCCGCGCTTTACTGGCTGGCGCGCATGCTCGATGGCGGCGCTGATCCGGCCTACCTTGCACGACGATTGACGAGGATGGCGATCGAGGACATCGGCCTGGCCGATCCGCGCGCTCTGCAGATGGCCGTGGATGCCTGGGACAGTTATGAGCGGCTCGGTTCGCCCGAAGGCGAACTGGCGCTGGCGCAACTGACCGTCTACCTGGCCAGCACCGCCAAGTCCAATGCCGCGTATGCGGCATGGAACGCTGCACGTGCGGATGTGATGGCCCATGGCACGCAGGATGTGCCAATGCATTTCCGCAACGCACCAACCAAGCTGATGAAGTCGCTGGGCCATGGCAAGGGATATCGGTACGACCACGATGCTGATGGCGGGGTCGTCCTCGAACAAACCGGCTTTCCGGATGCGATGGGCGAACGCGTCTACTACCGGCCGGTGGCGCGCGGACTTGAACTCAAGCTCAAGGAAAAGCTTGATGCTCTTCGGGTAGCGCGGGATGAGGCCCGCAAAGGAGGAACGGAATGATGAGCCTGTGGTGGCAGCAATTAGTGCTGGTGATGCTGGGCGGCGCCGTGGGCGCGGCGGGACGTTTCTGGCTGGGCGGCAGCATGATGCGCCATTTTGGTAATGGCATGCCTTGGGGCACGCTGGCCGCGAACCTGGGTGGTGCCTTTGCCGCCGGCTTCATCGCCATCTGGTTGGAAGGTCGTGGTCCACACACCGTGTATTGGCGTGCGTTCCTGATCGTCGGCATGCTGGGTGCTTTGACCACGTATTCAGCGCTGATGCTGGAGTGCCTGTTGTTCACCAGGTCACAGCGTGCAGGATTGATGTTCGGTTACCTGGGATCTACGTTGATCGGTGGCTTTGCGCTGGTATGGCTTGGCGCGCGTTTGGCGACTGTGATGCGGGGGTTGTCCTGAAGCTCGACAATTTGTGAGGTGCGTGGATCGTTCCCGCACTTCGCATAATGTCTATTATGTTCACACTTACACGATCCCGATCCTTTCAAACAGGTGTTCCACTACGCATCTGATCAAAAGCGGCCAAAGCGGCTGATCGGCTGGACACCAGGTCCACCACAGGCTGTTCCGGATATCCTTTTACCTTGAGGGCCGCCAACCAAGGCGCATGTCGATCCTTTGCAGAGAGCACCGCTAATTCGGGGATCCAGCGCGCGATGTAATCGCCTCCGGGATCAAAGCGTCGCGACTGCAGCACGGGATTGAACACGCGGAAGTATGGCGCCGCATCCACGCCGGTTCCCGCGACCCACTGCCAGCCCAGCGTGTTGTTGGCGAGATCCGCGTCGACCAGGGTGTCCCAGAACCACGATGCGCCGTGATGCCAGTGCGCCCGCAGGTTCTTGGTCAGGAAGCTGGCCACGATCATCCGAACCCGGTTGTGCATCCAGCCGGTCCTCCAAAGTTCGCGCATGCCGGCATCGACAATCGGAACGCCGGTGCGCCCGTGCCGCCAGGCACCCAAGGTCGCCTCCGAAACATCCGCCCACCGGAATCCATCAAAACGCGAATTGAAGTTGCTGCCTGGCGTCTCCGGAAAATGATGCAGCACGTGCACAGCGAACTCCCGCCACCCCAATTGACGCAGGTAGATGTCGCCGGCCTCGGGCAATTGCCGGATTTCGCGCGCAATCATCCAAGGGGAAATCTCGCCAAATTGCAGGTGCGGTGATAGACGCGAGGTGCCTTGCGTCGATGGGAAATCCCGCGCCTGTGCGTAATCGGCCAACGCAGAACCGACGAATGTATCAAGCGCGGCCCACGCGCCTGTTTCGCCAGGTGTCCACTGCCTCCAGAACGACTGATCCCAGCGCACGGCTGGGGCAAGATCCAGCGCTTCGACATGCAACGAATTCGCCAGAGCCGCCGATGGCGGCAAGGATGCCGGCGCCGGCATCGCTGCAGGCAGGCGCAGTTGCGCCAATGCCGTCCGCCAGAATGGGGTGAACACCCGATACGGGTCTGATTGCCGGGTCTCGACCTGCCACGGCTCGAACAGCAGACTTCCGTTGAAACTTTCCGCACGCAGGCCAGTTCCACGCAGCGCGCGCTTGATGGCGGCGTCGCGCTGTTCGATGGCGGGTTCATAACGCCGGTTCCAGAAAACCGCTTCCGCGTCGCATGCGGCAGCCGCTCGTTGCAGCGATTCGAGGCTCGGTCCGTTCAGGATATTCAACCTCGAGCCCCGTTTACGAAGTGACGTGTCGAGCGCTCGCAACGAACGGTGGCGCCATGCACTGGAGGCTGCGCCCGGTGCCCACGCGCCCTCCTCGTCCGGCGCGTCGATGTAGACGGGAACCGGGGTGAAACCGCCCCGCAAAGCGGCCTGCAAGGCAGGCTGGTCGCTGAGTCTCAGGTCATTGCGGAACCAGACAAGGGCGGTCGGCACGGACGCAGGAAACAGCTGCGATCAGTCGGTGGCCACCGGCGCTGCGCCGGTGGCCTTGATGAAGTCCAGCATATCCGCCAGCACATTCGGTGCGCGCTTGGGGTCATATAGGCCGGCCAGTGGCGTGAGGTGGCCGGCATCCGGCAGCAATTTGAGTGTCACTGGCACTCCGTGCGCACGCAGGCGTTCGGCAAGCTGGATGCTGTCCACATATTCGACGACACGATCCCCGGTTCCATGCAGCAGCAGGAACGGCGGTTCGTCGCCGCTGGCAAAATTGACCGCCTGTGCCTGCGGCCATTGCTCTGGTGCGCCGAACACTTCGACAAGGTCGCCAGTGACTTCGAAGTCATAGGGTCCGGACAGACCGATCACGCCCGCCAACTGCCTGGGCTCCATGCCACGCGCCTGCAGGTAACGCGGATCAGTCGCCAGCAGCGCGGCGATCTGCGCGCCCGCTGAATGGCCGGCGATGAATATGCGCGCGGGATCAGCACCCCACCCCGCCGCCTCGTCACGGACGCGACGCACCGCGCGCGCCGCATCGTCCATGAACGCCGGGAACCGCGCCTGCGGATACGTCCGGTAATCCGCGATCACCGCAAGCACGCCATTGTCAGCAAGCCGCTGCCCGACAAACCGGTACTGTTCGCGCTCACCGCGTCGCCACGAGCCACCGTAGAAAAACACCACGACGGGTGGACGCGTGGAATTCAGCTGGGTTGGCTTGTAGATGTCCATCGACAACCCGATGTCTGGCGCGAATTGGACTGTCGTGGACGGCGGCGGAACGCCGCGATTGGCGAAATTGAAGACCACTGTTTCGCAACCGGACAGCAGCAACGCCACCAGTGATGCTGCCATCAGTCTTATCCAATCCGGTTTCTTCAAGTTCGACTCCAATCTTCTGTGTGGACGTTCATACGAAGCGAACAGGGTGGTAGATGCATGAGTGAACGCGAATTGTCACCAGGTAGCGCCATGCATCCAGCCCGGTGAAAGGCGCGTATAAGCCGTTAACCCACTGCATCGGATCCGACGGAGCACCATGTCACTCCCGCTTACCCAACGCGCCCACGGAGCCATCATCGGCCTGCTGTTCCTGACGGCATTATCGGCACCTTTGGCAGCCGCCGCCGCCGCCGCGGACGAGGGCAACGCGTACAGGCTGGACGACGGCGCGCTGGCTTACCGTGAAATGCACATGTTGTACGACAGCGCCGGCAGCCCGGCACGGCTCGTGCTGTATCGCTGCCCGGATGGGTCGGCGTTTGCGCGCACGGTGGTGGTTGAACGCGCCGGCGCGGAAGCTCCGGACTTTGATTTCATCGACGGTCGCAGCGGCTATCGCGAAGGCGTGCGAACCGTCAATGGCAAACGCGTGGTGTACTCGCGCAACTCCGCCACGGCAGGCGAGAAAACCAAGGTACTTGATATTCCTGCGCGAGCGGTGATCGACGCGGGATTCGATGCGATGGTGCGCGCGCAATGGGCCCAGCTGGCGACGAGGGATGGTGTTTCCGCCCAGTTCCTCTTGCCGAGCGCTTTGCGCTTCCTGAAAGTCAGCATTCAGCGCGTGGCCGTCGCACCCGAGGCCGGCGTGACCCATCTGCGCATGACGCTGGATACCTGGTATGGATTCGCTGCGCCTGATACCGAACTCGATTACCTGACCAGCGAACGTCGATTGATGCGCTTCAAGGGCATTGGCAGCATCCGCGACGCGGGTGGGCGCAACCAGGCGGTGCGGATCGAATTCCCCGGCGGGCTGCAGGGGCGGCGCGCCAGTGCCGCCGAAATCGAAGCCGCGCGCCGGCTGCCGCTTGCCGGCAGCTGCAAGACATGATGATGACGCTCGCCCACACTCAGGCAGCAACGTCTACGGTTTGGCGGCAGCGGTTGCCGCGGCGCGTGTCGACGTGGCATAACGTGGCCTTGCAGGATCACGGCACCATCCGCGGTTGCCGGTCCCGCCTCCAAGGTGAACGGATGACCACATCGACACTGCAGGATCGCGATGAATTGTCCACCCAGGTTGACGGTTGGCTGACGGCCGCCGGGCGTGGCGACCAGCGCGCATTCGATTCTCTCTATCAGGCGACTTCCAGCATGTTGATGGGCGTTTGCATGCGTGTGCTTGGCGACCGTAGCGAAGCAGAGGAAGTGCTGCAGGAGGTGTACGTCACCGTGTGGCGCAAAGCCGTGCAGTTCGATAGCGCACGTGCCCGTGCCAGCACCTGGATGGGCGCGATTGCACGTAACCGCTGCATCGACCGGATGCGCAGCCAGCCGGCATCGGCACTGCGTGCACCGATCGAGGCAATCGATTTTGCTGAAGATCCATCCCCCAGCCCGGCAGCGCATGCGGAAGCGAGCATGGACCGCGCCCAACTGGACAACTGCATCGAACAGCTTGAACCCAAGCGCCAGGTCCTGATCCGAACGGCGTTCTTTGAAGGCGCCACCTACGAGGAGCTGTCGACCCGTTCCGGTTCGCCGCTCGGCTCGATCAAAAGCTGGATCCGGCGCGGCCTGCTGCAACTTCGCGCGTGTCTTGAATCATGAGCACGCCCATCGATCGCATCGACGACGACCAGGACCTGCCGCCAAGTGACGACGTGCGTGCTGGTGAATACGTCCTTGGCGTGCTGGATGCGCAATCCCGCCAGCAGGCGCAGGCAAGAATCACGTCCGACGCGGCCTTCGCCGCCTTGGTGGCGCAGTGGGAGCATCGATTCGCTGCGTGGATGACTCGCGCACAGCC